>CAJOFP010000092.1:0-4865 GCA_905233795.1 uncultured Oscillibacter sp.
CGCCGTTGACGAAAATCTGACGGCTTGCGGCGCGGTGTGTGAATTGCAATTCCTCATACGGTCCGAAGAAATAGACGGTATGCGTACCCGCCGCCGTGCCGCCGCGGATTGCGTGTATCCCCACTTCATTGGGCTGACGCTTTCCGGTGAATCCCTCGCGGCCATACACGGGATTTAATTTCCCGTCCGGGTCAAGAGCCTGTAACAATACTTTCGCCGTACCGCTGGGCGCGTCCTCTTTCTGATTGTGATGCGCTTCCGTGATTTCTATATCATACGCGCCGTTTAATACCGGCGATATAACCTGTAAAGCGCGGTATAACGCCGCGACGCCGAGGGAATAATTCGCGCTCCATAAAACCGGCGCGGCTTCGCCCATGAGATTTAATAAATCATTCTCATTTTCGCCCAGTCCGGTTGTGCCGGACAGTAACGGCGTATGGGTTTTGCATACATATTCTTTTAAATACGGCATAGCCGACGGGCGGGAAAAATCCATCACGACATCGGCGTTTTGATCGCATTTCGCCAAATCCTGAATGTCAAACTCGTCAAACGACGCGGCGATTGTATCTCCCGCCGCTTCCGCCGTCTTTTGAATCATCTGTCCCATCCGTCCCCGGCCAATCAATATAATTTTCATATTATTTTTCTCCTGTATTTATTATTATATTATTTTTTATTTATTTTAAAATTTTATATATTTTATTATACAAGCCGCAAATCTTTCAACGTCGTCCAGAGATCAATTCTATGGGCTTCGGACATTTCATATAAAGGCAGACGCAGCGGACCGGCGTCCAGTCCCATCATGTTCATAGCCGACTTGACCGGTATGGGATTTACTTCAATAAATAAATCATTCATGAGATTTAAATATTTTAAATGCTTGTCCAGCGATTTCTGATAATTTCCGGCGAACCAGTCAGCTATAATTTCGTGAGAAATGCGCGGGCAGATATTGGAAAATACGGAGATAACGCCGCTCCCGCCTATACTTAAAATCGGGATTGTAATATCATCGTTGCCGGAGAACAACGCGAAATCCGGACCGATACAATGCGCGATTTTCATCGCGTAACCCATATCCCCCGACGCTTCTTTGATACCGGTAATATTGGGATGTTCGCTTAACTGTTCAACTACAGAGACCGGAATGGAACAGCCTGTCCGTCCGGGGACGTTGTATAAAATACACGGGATATTGACCGCGTCGGCGCTTGCCAGAAAATGCCGATACATCCCTTCGGGATTGGCTTTGTTATAATACGGCGCGATTAATAATAACGCGTCGGCGCCCATATCCTGATAACGCAAACTCATTTCTTTTTGCGTCGCCGTCGAGTTGGACCCGCTCCCCACAATCACGGGAATCCGACCTTTAACAGTCTCAATAGCGCGTTTGACCACAGCGGCGTCCTCTTCATGCGTCATGGTCGCGCTTTCGCCGGTGGTGCCGAGAATCAGAACGCCGTCGATTCCCTCCTGAATCTGCCGTTCCAACAGACGTTCCAGCGCGTCGAAATTGACGCTCCCGTCCTCATGGAACGGCGTCACCATAGCCGTAATCGCCCCGTGAAAATTCTGAAATTTCATCCTTATCATCCCCATAATTTTATAATTTAAATCAATAATTTAATAAATTTATTAATTTTTATTAAAAATAAATAAAACCGGCGGGCTTTCAGGCTCCGTCGGTTACGCGATCTAAATGAACATGCAAACGCGAATAAAACATATCATTTTATTTAGCGTTTGGATAGCGTTTAGATCGCAAATCCCGGACAGCGCCCCCGCGAAATTCTTTTCGCGGACAGTGTCACGCGTATTCCCCGTGACCCCATTTTCACGCCGCGCCCGGCATGAAAATTCGGCGGAATCGCCTTGTCCCCGTTCGACGCCCGCCGGCTCCCGGAGATTCATCTTTTCCGCGCCTCTATTCCGTATCGCGTATATTATCATATCCAAATTTCGATTGCAAGGGCGTTTTCCGTTTATTTCACTTATTTTATCTATTTTTGTTTATTTCGCCTATTTTTATAATATTATAACGGCTGATTTTATGACATGATTTATTTTTATATGGATTTGATTATATTTTTATATTTATATCGCGCAAATATCCAGCGCGTTTATCTCATAATTTCGACAAAAACGACGAAATCTAAAAAATAAGCGATTCCCGGCGCGATTGCTATTGTATTTTTTGGCCGTTCCGATTATACTAATATATTAATTATAAATTTTAATTATAAATTATAAAAATTATTATAAATTATTATAAAATTATAAAAATGATAAATGGACGCGTGATGAATTACGCGAATCGAAGGAGCGAAAAAACTATGGCGGACGAAAAATTACGGGAATATGCGCGGCTTTTGGTACAAATCGGCGTAAATATACAAGAGGGACAGCGGCTTGTGATTTCATCGCCGGTGGAATGCGCGTATTTCGCCCGCTTATGCGCGGAAGAGGCCTATGCCTGTCACTGCCGGGAAGTCGTCATGAACTGGTCGGACGACGATTTGACCCGGATGAAATATTTATACGCGGAAAATAATATATTTGACGAAGTCCCCGCGTGGCGGCGGCATTTTTTCAATGATTACGCGGAGGAAGGCGCGGCCTATCTCGCAATATCCGCGTCGAATCCCGAAAATTTACGCGGCGCGGACCCGGATCGTCTGGTCCGCAGTCAACGCGCCAGCGGCGACGCGTTAAAAATATTTGACAGATTACAAATATCCGGGGGTTTCCCGTGGTGTATCGCGTCGATCCCCATTCCGTCATGGGCGGAAAAAGTTTTTCCCGATTCCGGCGCGAACGCGATTGATCGGCTCTGGGACGCCATTTTCCAATCCGTGCGGATTACCGGCGACGGGAACGCCGTCCGGCGTTGGCATGAGCATTTAAATATTTTACGCCGCCGCGCCGAGCGTTTAAACGCGTATCAATTTGAATTTTTACGCTATCAAAATTCGCTGGGTACGGATTTAAATATAAAATTACCCAAGAATCATATCTGGGAAGCCGGGGACGATAAAACGCGAAACGGTCAGAATTTTATAGCCAATATGCCCACGGAAGAAATTTTCACCGCGCCGCTGAAAACCGGCGCGAATGGCATCGTCTATTCCGCCATGCCGCTCGCGCATAACGGGAATATAATCGACAAATTTTATTTTATTTTGAAAGACGGCGAAATTCAGGAGGCCCACGCGGAACAGGGAGAAACGGAATTGCGGGCGGCTATATCTGTTGACGAAGGCTCGCGTTATTTCGGCGAAGTCGCGCTTGTCCCGTATAACAGCCCGATACGCAATCAGAATTTGTTATTTTATAACACGCTTTTCGATGAAAACGCGGCTTGCCATATCGCTTTCGGGGAGGCGTATCCGTGTATAAAAGGCGGGCGCGATATGTCGAAAGACGAATTGCGCGAACACGGTTTAAACGATTCTATCACGCATGTGGATTTCATGATTGGCACGTCGGATTTAAATATCACGGGCGTTACGTCGGACGGACAGGAAATCCCCGTATTTATCAACGGCGATTTTTCGGAATATTTCGCGTAATGACGCGAAAATCAGCGAAATCAAGCGTAAAAGTTAGATAAAAAAATGAATCTCCCGGATAAAATATAATAAAAATATTAAATTTTTAATAATAAATTTTTTATGATTGATTATAAATTTTATCCGGGATAATATAATGAGGAGATATAGCAAATATGTTATACTGGCTTCGTAAGACGGACGAGGACGCGATGATCTGTGAAGACGCTGTGGTATGCGGCGACGTGGCGCTGGGGAGAGGCGTCAATATCTGGTTCCACGCGGTTCTGCGCGGGGATATGGGTTCGATAGTCATCGGCGCGGAGACGAATATTCAGGACGGCGTGATTATTCACGAGGAAACCAGCGTCGGGAGGGGCTGTACGATTGGGCACGGCGCGATTTTACACGGCTGTGAAATCGGCGATAATTGCGTAATCGGCATGGGGTCTATTATACTCAACGGCGCGAAAATCGGCGATAACTGTCTGATCGGCGCGGGTTCTCTGGTGACAGGACAAATGGACGCGCCGGACGGATGTTTAATTTTAGGCTCTCCCGCGAAAGTGATTCGCAATTTGACGGAAGAGGAAATCGCCAAAAATCGTGAGTCGGCTTTGGAATATTTGAAAACGGCGGAGGCGTATCGTGGCAGATAAAACATCGCCCCGCAATGGAATCGGCATTGAAAAACGGCGCCGCCGGTCTGAATATCACGCGAGAGAGCGCGCCGGGTATCATGCCGGAGATAATAATTATAATTATTATAATACGGAATATAAAGCCGAATATCGCTCCGGACGCTCTATAAAATACGATTCCCGACGCGGGACCGGAAATAATTATTCCCGGCGCGGACGCCGTGTCAGAAGAAGTCGTTCCGCGAAATTCTTTTTGATTTTGTTCCTGATGATTGTCGTGGCGGGCTTTTTCTATCGCGCCGCCGTTACCGCGTCCATGAGCGATATACCCACCGTTCCTGAAGAGGACTGGTCGCGTGTGATCGCTTATATTCCGTTGGATGACAGAATTGATAATTATGAAGACGCGATTTATTTGGCGGAGGCGTCCGGCTGGCGTCTGGTCATGCCGGAGAAAGATTTGTTCCGAACCGCTTTGGACGGTCAGGAATTAAACGCCAACGGTACGCCGTATGGCAACCGGGAAGCGTTAATCGAATGGATTCAGGAAATGGACGAACGGGGCTGCGATTATTTTATTATTTCTCTGGATCAGATATTTTCCGGCGGTCTGGTCAATTCCCGTTCCGTCAGCGCGTCCCAAAATCTGACGTTTTCGGATGAG
>CAJOFP010000092.1:4964-6671 GCA_905233795.1 uncultured Oscillibacter sp.
ACAGTCGGCTATAACGGTTTCGGCGTGGACGAATACAGCGCGCTTAGAGCTTACGGCATGGTTCCGCGGGCGGAATTGTCCGGCGAAGCTCTGACGCTTGAAAATATATTTAAATTTTATCCGTATGCCGCCGCCAATTCAAATTTAAATGCAAATTCAAATTTAAACGGCGTTTCTATATCCGAAATTTCCGCGAAAAAAGCGGAACTGGATTCCTCTTGTGAAGAATACCGCGAAATTTTAACGGATGATTTGATTGAGAATTATTTAGGCGTCCGGCGCCGGAAATTAAATCTGTTAGATAAAATTATTGACGATCTGATCGAAGATCAATCGGATCGCATTAATTTAATTATCGGCGTGGACGATTCATCCAATTCGCCGAATATCCAGCATAATGAAATTAATTATCTGCGTAAGCGTCTCGGTTCGGACGGAACGGTCATGGCGGGACTGGACAGTCTGGCGCGGCTTTTAATCGGGCGTATCGCTCAGGAACAATCCGGGCGGCAAGTCAGAACCGCCGTGCGTTACTTCGGCGGTACGGAGAATCAGCATTCTTCAGAATATGATTTATATACTCTCTCGGAAGTCGCGGATTTGCATTTAAATTTCTTTCAGGCGGAACGGGTACCGCCGGGAGAGGCGGAACTGGAAATTTTAATCATGACGGCCCCGGACGATCCGGAGCGTTCGGATGAGTATATTACACAGTTAATAAACGCTTTGAAATATAATCAGGAAAATCATATTCCGACCGTATTGGACGAGGCAAGCGGCAACGCCTACGGGGAAGAACTGGAACAGGCGCTTCTGGATCAAATCTCATTCGCGCAATTAGTCGGCTTCGCGGGCAAATACGATCAGGCCAACGTCACGGGCGCGGCGTTCGCCATGGGATTTTCAAGATTTTTATATCTTTCCGAACGTGACGCCCAAAACGCGAGTCAAGACGCGAATGATAATAATCAAACAAATTCAAACGCGGCAGGCGGCGTCAATCCGTCCCACGCGGCTGGATTGTTCGGCGCGAAAAAAAATAATAACAAAGCCGATATGCCTTTTAAGTTAATTCAATCATGGAATATCGGCGCGAATAATATGAATAATAACGCGAAAAACGGTCTGACGATGCCGGACGGAAGCGTTTTAAATCCTGTCGTTTCGCCGGAAGAGGCGGATTTGGCGCAGGTCAAACAGATGGCCAATTCGATGGCTCTGACGGAATATATTTTGCATACCCGCGCCAAATTAGATCAATATGTCCGGGGAATTAATCTGGATCGGAATAATCTGGCTCCCGGAATGCGTAAAAGTCACGGATAATTTGCTGGAGACCGGCGTTTTGACTTCGATTACGCCGTGGACGACGGATCATGAAATTGAGTTTCTGTCTATTCACGGCGCGAATCTGCCATGGAATCGGACGTTTGAGCTGTCTTTTACTGTGGATGTCTCGATTCGCGTGCCGGAATAAATTAATAAAATAATAATAAAATAATTCGCGCTGAATAAGCGATAACGGACGGAATGACGGACGAAAGGCGGCGGGTTGCGTTGGGATTATTCAGGCGGATACGCGAAACGCGTAATTTAATAAAATCCCGGATAAAATTTTATATATGCGCCGCGTTGTTGATATGCGTATTATTAGGCCTGTTATCTTCTGTCCGTGTAAGGGCTCGAACGACGTGGACGGATCATGAA
>CAJOFP010000093.1:0-486 GCA_905233795.1 uncultured Oscillibacter sp.
CGGGTCAATCACGATTGCGCGGGCAAGCGGTACGGTACGACTTCCGGCGAGATTTCAGCTTGTATGCGCCATGAATCCGTGCCGGTGCGGATGGCGCGGGCATCCGTCGGGACGCTGTCACTGTACGGAGCAGTCTATTACGCGATATGTCGAGAAAATTTCCGGGCCGTTATTGGACAGAATTGATTTGCATGTAAACGTCCCGCCGGTGGAATATGAATCCATGCGGCGACGGGAAACGGCGGAAGCGTCGTCGGAAATCAAGAAACGCGTGAACGCGGCGCGGGAAATACAGGCGAAGCGTTTCGCCGGAAGTCCGACATATTGCAACGCCCATATGGACACAACGCAATTAGCGGAATTTTGCAAGTTAAATCAAACGGCGGAATTGTTACTGGAAAACGCGTTCCGTACAATGGGATTGACAGCGCGTTCCCATGACAGGATTTTACGCGTGGCGCGGACAATCGCCGATCTGGAGGGCGA
>CAJOFP010000093.1:534-8268 GCA_905233795.1 uncultured Oscillibacter sp.
TTAAATTATATACGGATAAGATATAAAAAAATAAATATAAAAAGGATGAAAAAAGCATGAAATTACTCAGCGTGGCGGTGCCGTGTTATAACTCGCAGGATTATATGGAGCATTGTATAGAGACGTTATTGAGCGGCGGCGATGACATGGAAATTTTGATTGTCAATGACGGCTCGAAAGATAAAACCGGCGAAATCGCGGATAAATTGGCGGAAAAATACCCGGATATAATCAAAGCCATTCATCAGGAGAACGCCGGACACGGCGGCGCGGTCATGACGGGTTTGAAAAACGCGTCGGGTATCTATTTCCGCGTCGTGGACAGTGACGATTGGTTAGACACGGACGCGTTAGCGCAAGTTTTGCGGCGTTTGCGCGATTTGACAAAATCCGGCGAATATGTGGATTTGTTTATCAGCAATTATATATATGACAAAACGGATTCAGGCCGGAAACGCGTGATAAAATATAAATCCGCGCTGCCGGAGGATAAAATTTTCACTTGGAATGACGTGGGAAAATTTCACAAGTGGGAAAATTTATTAATGCACGCCATGATTTACCGGACGGAAGTTTTACGCAAAAGCGGATTGGATTTGCCCAAACATACGTTTTATGTCGATAATTTATATTGTTCCGTGCCGCTGGGCGTCGTGGAAAAATTATATTATTTAAATGTAGACTTGTATCATTATTATATAGGCCGCGAGGGACAGTCCGTGCAGGAACAAGTCATGATTAAACGGATTGATCAGCAGATTTTAGTCAATAAACTCATGATGGAGCAGATTGATTTAGAGCATATCCAAAACCCGCGCCAACAGCGGACAATCCTGCAATATCACGACATGATCACGGCTGTCACAAGCATATTATTAACCGTCAGCGGGACGCCGGAAAATTTAAATAAAAAGCGCGAGTTATGGAATTATATCCGGGAGAATCATCCGTGGGAATATAAAAAACTGCGTTATAGCCTGTTCGGCGTATTCATGAATCTGCCCGGCTTTGTCGGACGGAAATTGCAAGTGATTTTTTATCGTATCGCAAACCGTATTTTCAGTTTTAATTAAATAAACCCTGTCCCCCTTTCCTTTCAGGAACTGGGGGACGGGATTTTTTATTTTATCATGCCGCTTTGAGCATGGAATTTAAAGAAATGCCGTAACCCTTGGCGGGGTCTTGCAGTAAAACATGGGTCACGGCGCCGACAAATTGATTGTCCTGTAAAATCGGACTGCCGCTCATGCCCTGTACGATACCGCCGGTCTGGTCCAATAAATCCGGGTCTGTGACGGCGATTACAAGTTCCCGACCGTTGATTTCGTTCGGCTCGACTTTTAAAATTTCGATGTCATATTCTTGAATTTCATTGCCGGAAATATTGGTCAGAATCCGCGCCGGGCCTTTCACCGGCTCGCCGATTGCCATGGGTTCATGTTTTAAAATCGCGTTATTCGCGTTATTCGCGCCGTCGCTGACAGAATCGTCATAAAATACGCCGAAAACGCCCCGGTTTGTGTTGGCGTATAATCTGCCTAAATCCGTTGACAAATCAAAATCCCCGCGCAGTTCCCCGGTACTCTTGACGGTAAAATCGCGCCGTCCTGAAACGGCATTAATAAGCCTGTATCGACATCCGTGACGCCGTGTCCCAACGCGCCG
Organism: uncultured Oscillibacter sp.; assembly: GCA_905233795.1. Taxonomy (GTDB): domain Bacteria; phylum Bacillota; class Clostridia; order Oscillospirales; family Oscillospiraceae; genus Oscillibacter. The sequence goes on from CAJOFP010000093.1 coordinate 2,200, forward strand.
AACGTGTCATTTTCCGGGTCATACCAAGTCAGCGTGCCGATTCCCGCCATACTGTCACGCACCCACGCGCCGATGGAACAAGTTCCGGCGTCGTCGCGTTCCGGCGTGACGTTTAAAACAATCTCCCCGCCGTCGCGTCGGATTTTCAAATCCGCGTCCCCGTCGTCGCTTAACAACGCCTGAAACTGTTCCGCCGAAGTCACGGGCGCGCCGTCACACGATGTGATTACATCGCCGATCCGCAATCCGCAGGCTTTGGCGGGCGTATCGCCCCCCACCAGTTTCACAACCATGACGCCTTTGGAAAATAATTTCATCCCCACCGTATGCCCCACCGGGATTAAATAACGCGTCTCGTCCGTTTCATCCGTTTTATCCGTCTGATTTTCCGGCGTGATATTTTCCGCCGCCGTGATATTGCTATCATCCGGCTGATTTTCCGCCGCCGTGATAGTATTATCCGGCGCGTCTATGCTTTTCCCCGCTGTATCGACAATATCCGCGCCGGACGCGAACGCCGGAACCATGCGTCCCGCATACCCGTTTCGTCCACGCTCCATACAAGCGAATCACTCCTTATTTTATTATCCCGCTTTATTCTCTATCTCGTTTCTCTATTTTCTATCCCGTTTTATCCCGACACTTCCGGCGCGGATCAGTTCGCCCGTATCAAAATATAATTTTATTCTTTTTCTCTATTCTCTCTATTCTCTCTGTCTCTCTATATTTTCATATTTTCTGTCTCTCTCCATATATTTTATAATTTTTATAATTTTTTATAATTTTATAATTTTAATTTAATTTATTATTTTGATTTTGTTCCGTCGTATCCGCGCCGGTCGTGTCGGCCATTCTATCATGACCCGAAATGACAAATCATAACCGCTGTAATTTGCGGCGAATTTTCAAATATTTTTTATAATTTTAAATATTTTAAATATTTTCATACTTGCGTTTTTACGCTTTCGGCGTATAATCAATTCCCTGACGCGAACCGGAAATATCGCGTAAAAAATCGCGTGTAATATCGCGTATAATCGAAAGGGGAATTTTATGCTCTATAATCCGCTGCATAACAAATGGCTGAGAATCGTCACGGCTGTACTCGGTACAAGTCTGATGGGAATCGCTTTAAATTTATTTATCGTGCCGCTGAGCCTGTATACGGGCGGTCTGATGGGCTTTTGTCAGCTCCTCCGGACGCTGTTAAATCAATATACCGGGCTTTCGTTCGGCGCGACGGACATCGCCGGCGTTATGTATTTTATATTGAATATTCCCATTATGATGATGGGCTATCGCAATCTCGGACGCCGTCTCGCGTTTCGGACTGTGATTGGAATCGTGTCTTATACGTTTTTCACCAGCGTGATCCCCATACCCGAAAAGCCGATTGTAGACGATTATCTGACCGCCTGTTTATTGGGCGGGATTTTAAACGGCGCGGGTTCCGGTCTGGTTCTGACTTGCGGCTGCAGTACCGGCGGGCTGGATATTATCGCGCTTGCTATGAGTAAATATTCCCGCAATTTCACCGTCGGACGCTTTTCCATGATATTTAACGCCGCGCTTTATACGGCTTGTTTGATTTTATTCAGTCCCGAAACGGCGATTTATTCCGTGATTTATAATTTTACATCCAGTCTCATGTTAGACCGGGTCCACCAGCAGAATATTAACGCGCAGGCTTTAATATTTACACATGAGGAGCCGCGCCGCCTTGGGGATTTTATCATGGAAAAACTGGGGCGCGGCGTGACTTACTGGGAGGGCGTCGGCGCGTATACGGGCAATGATATTCATGTATTATGCGTGAGCCTGTCCAAATACGAGACTGAAGAATTATTGCACGCCGTGCGCAAAATTGACCCGAAAGCGTTTATCACCGTACAACAGGGCGTCCGCATTTACGGCAATTTCCGCCGCAAAGTCGAATAAAATAATAAATAAAATAATAAAATATAGCATATAAATATAATTAATATATAATATTTTCTGGCATGATAAAATAAATCAAAACTGGCGCTTTTCAGATAGCCAATACGGGCGTATACTTCCTGAACAAATCCGGTCGGGATATATAATATTATAATATTAAAATCCCGGCGGGACGGAGGGAGATGAAAATAAAATCATGAAAAGAATTTTGACAATGCAGGATATTTCCTGTTTAGGCAAATGTTCAATTACAATCGCGTTGCCGGTTTTGTCGGCGATGGGGATTGAAACTGTTATTTTACCCACGGCGGTTCTGTCCACGCATACGATGTTTCAAAATTTTACCGTCAAAGATTTAAGCGATCAGATCAAGCCGATCACAGAACACTGGAAGCGGGAAAATATCAAATTCGACGCGATTTATACGGGTTATCTGGGAACGCCGGAGGAAATCGAACTGGCAAAAAATATATTTCAGGAATTTAAACAGCCGGACAGTATGATTTTTGTCGATCCGGTCATGGCGGACAACGGCAAATTATATCCGGCGTTCGATATGGCATACGCCAAGAAAAACGCGGAATTATGCGCGGCGGCGGATGTAATCGTCCCGAATATCACTGAAGCGTGTTTCATGACGGGAATAGAATATCAGGAAAATTACAATCAGGATTATATTATCAATTTATTAAAAAAATTATCTGAACTGGGCGCGAAAATTGTGATTATAACCGGCGTGAGTTTGTCACATGGCAAAACCGGCGCGATGGGCTATGATACGAACACGGGAGAATTTTTCTCGTATCAAAATGATTTAGTCCCGGCGAAGTATCACGGGACGGGCGATTTATTTTCCAGCGTGTGCGCGGGCGCGATTCTGCGGGGAAAAGATTTGCGCTCGGCGATTCAATTAGCGGCGGATTATACGGCGGAGACAATCCGGGTAACTTTAAAAAATCCCAATCAGCCGTGGTACGGCGTCGATTTTGAATCCACTCTCCCGGCTTTGATTGACGCTATGCGGGGATAAAATCAATTTCATTATAATAAAATAATAAAAACACGCGGCGAAAATACGCGCCGCGTGTTTTTGAATTTAAAAATTTATAAAAAATATGCGAAAGAATTTACAAATTCTTCATAAATTTTGTGCAAATCTCTCTTTACAAAAGAATGAAAGCGTATTATGATAAGTCCTGTTAGCGCTCAGGCAAGACGAGCGCTAACAGCGAATAGATATATATAATTTATATATAATATATTTATATTTATCGAATATTTTAAGGAGGCAGTTTCTATGAAACTCACACCGCTTGCGGATCGCGTAATTTTAAAAATGGTCGAGACGGAAGAGACGACAAAGGGCGGCATTATTTTGACGGGTTCGGCGAAAGAAAAGCCGTCCGTGGCGGAAGTGATTTCCGTCGGCCCCGGCGGTATGGTGGACGGCAAAGAAGTCAAAATGACTGTCAAGCCGGGCGATAAAGTCATTACCAGCCAATACGCCGGGACGAAAGTCACGCTTGAAGAAATTGAATATGTCGTCGTTCGTCAGAATGATATTCTGGCCATCGTGGAATAAGATAAATAAAAATAAATAAAATAATAAATTATTTTTAATTTTATAAATTTCGCGGCTTGAAAACGCGATTGCGATTATTTGGAGGTAAAAATCATGGCGAAATTGATTAAACGCGGGGAAGAAGCCCGCAAAGCGCTGGAAACCGGCGTCAATACGCTGGCCGATACCGTTAAAATTACGCTGGGGCCCAAAGGCCGTAACGTGGTGTTAGACAAGAAATACGGCTCCCCGTTGATTACCAATGACGGCGTGACGATTGCGAAAGAAATCGAACTGGAAGACCCGTTTGAGAATATGGGCGCGCAACTCGTCAAAGAAGTTTCGACCAAGACAAACGATGTCGCGGGCGACGGTACGACGACGGCGACTTTACTGGCCCAGACCATGATCGCGGAGGGCTTAAAGAATCTGGCCGCCGGCGCGAATCCCATGATTGTCAAAAAAGGCATGGCGAAAGCCGTTGACGCCGCTGTCGCGGAGATTAAAAATCAATCGCGCAAAGTGGACGGGACAAATGATATTGCCCGCGTCGGCACGGTATCTTCAGGCGATGAGGCGATTGGTAAATTAATCGCCGAGGCGATGGAAAAAGTGTCGGCGGACGGCGTGATTACGATTGAAGAGTCCAAGACGGCTGAAACTTACAGTGAAGTCGTGGAAGGAATGCAATTTGATCGCGGCTATGTCACGCCCTATATGGTCACGGACACGGAGAAAATGGAAGCCGTGATTGACGACGCGTATATTTTAATTACTGACAAGAAAATCTCTGTCATTACGGATTTGTTGCCGATTCTGGAGCAAATGGTTCAGTCCGGCAAAAAATTAGTGATTATCGCTGAGGATGTCGAGGGCGAGGCGTTAAATACGCTGATTGTCAACAGACTGCGCGGGACTTTAAATGTCGTATGCGTGAAAGCCCCCGGATTCGGCGACCGTCGGAAAGAAATGCTGCAAGATATTGCCATTCTCACGGGCGGTACGGTAATCAGCGAAGAAGTCGGCTTGGAATTAAAAGAAACGGATATAAGCCAACTGGGCCGCGCCCGTCAGGTGAAAGTGACCAAAGAAAATACGACGATTGTCGACGGCGCGGGCGACGCCAAAGCGATTAAAGACCGTGAAGGTCAGATTCGTTCGCAAATCGCCAACACGACGAGCGATTATGACAAAGAAAAATTACAGGAACGTCTTGCCAAACTGGCGGGCGGCGTGGCTGTTATCAAAGCCGGCGCCCCGACGGAGACGGAAATGAAAGAAAAGAAACTGCGTATTGAGGACGCGTTGAACGCGACCCGCGCCGCCGTGGAAGAGGGCGTCGTGGCCGGCGGCGGTACGATTTATATCAACGTCATTCCGGCTGTCGAGAAGTTAATCGACGGCGTAGAGGGCGACGAGAAAACGGGCGTCCGCATTGTCGCCAAGGCTCTGGAAGCCCCCATTCGTCAGATTGCGTACAACGCCGGTCTGGACGGCTCCGTGATTTTACAGAAAGTCCGCGATTCCGGTAAAAACGGTTTCGGATTCGACGCTTATAAAGAAGAATATTGCGACATGGTGTCGGCGGGCATTATCGACCCGGCGAAAGTGACGCGTTCGGCTCTTGAAAACGCGTCGCCGATAAGCCGGAACCCCCCGCGCCTCCCGCTCCCTCCCCGGATATGGGCGGTATGTATTAATTTAAAAAATTTAATATGCGCGTTTTATATTAAAACTTGCGAAAAAACCGGCGTCCATGTTAAAATTGGACGTCGGTTTTTATATTAATTTTTATATAAATTGCGATAAAAATTAAATTTGAATTTATATTAGATTAAAATTGAAAAGAGATTTGAAAGGGGATTTAATATGGCGTTCGCGCAAAGACAGGAAAAATATTATAATTTTGATGATTTTTTGCGTTGGGGCATGAGCGAAAATACGGAGTTAATCGACGGGACGCCGTATATGATGGCGCCGCCGTCCAGACGACATCAGCGGATTTTATTCGCGTTGGCGCGGCAAATCGCTGATTTTCTGGAAGATAAGCCCTGTGAAATTTATGTCGCGCCGTTCGCCGTGCGGTTATTCGAGAAAAAGAATGACCGTCCTGAAGATGTAGACACGCTGGTGGAGCCGGATATTTCAGTTATATGCGATTCGGATAAATTAGATGATTACGGATGTAAAGGCGCGCCGGATTTTATTATTGAGATTTTGTCGCCGTCCAGCAAATCACATGACAGAATTGTAAAATATAATTTATATCAGAAAGCGGGCGTGCGGGAATATTGGATTGTCGATCCTGAGAAAGAATATATTTTGCCGTTTGTTTTACAGGACGGCGTTTATATCGCGTCGGATATGGAAACGGAAAAAGAAGATCAAATGCCGGTAAAAGTATTAAACGGCTGTGTGATTGATTTGAAAAAAGTTTTCAAGTGATAAAAAATAAAAAAATAAAGCGCGGATTATAAATATTATAAAATATTATATATTTATAATATTTATAATTTTAATAAAATGGTGCATAATATGAATTTAGATTTGAATTTTACGGAACTGGATGA
>CAJOFP010000094.1 GCA_905233795.1 uncultured Oscillibacter sp.
TGTCGCGTCGTCCAGATTGTTCATAAGCTGTTCGTAACCGAAATCAAATTCATGATTGCCCAGCGTGGCAATATCATAACCCGCCGCGTTCATCATGGTAACGGCGTTCGCGCCTTTGGACAAACTCACGTTGGGGTCGCCTTGGCTGAAATCGCCGGCATCGACAAGAATCGTGTCCGCGCCTTTGGATTCAAACTCATCCCGCAAAGCGGCGATATACGAATAGCCCATAATCGCCCCGTGTACGTCGTTAGAGTGCAGAATAACCGTCTTTCCCTCATATTCGTCCGTACCCTCGCGGAAATCGCCTCTCAATTTCACGTCATGATCCGGCATGATAAACGAGAAAGAAGCGTCCGTCACGTCGCCGTCGACGATTTCAAAATCATCTTCGCTGATTTCGCGTTCCTCGTCGTTTTCGTCAACCAATACCCAGCGTGGTTACTTTCGTATTCTCCACCGCGTAAGGGTCTAAAACGCTGGCGGAATGAGACTGACCGTCCGCGCTTGTATAAAAATAACTGTAATATAATATATGCGCGTTTCCGATTTCCTCTACCTGATAAAAAGTCTGATTGTCTACACGCGTTTCGACGATTTTGACAATTAAAATATTCTCTCCCTCATCCGTGGGAACGCTCATCAGATACGAATCATCAGGGCGGATATTATACAGACCGCCGCGCAGATAGATATAACCGTTTTCATCCGTATTTTTTACCGATTTTCCATCGCTTACGGCGCGTACATTACCGGTAAAGACGCCGCCGCCGATTAAGGCGGCCGCCGCCGAATCAGAATCGGCGCCGTCGGCATTGACGCGCACCGCGTCCGCCGTCCCGGATTCGCTTTCCGCCGTTATCCGCGGTTCTTTTTCCTCTGATTCAAAAACCATCAGACTGCCGTTCTCAACCTGTACGCCGACGGCGTCCTGATCCGATACGGCTGTTATCTCCGCGTCGCCCGCTATATATCCGCCGCCGCCGTCCAGACACAGACCGCGAGCCTCCGTGGCGGACTCGGCGTAAATTTCCGCGCCGCTTCCGATAAAAATGGACTTGTTCAGCGTGCCGACGCTTGTATAATACGCCGCTGTGGAAGAAGTGGACGGGTCGGACGCCTCAACGCGGCCGCCGGAAATGTTCACAATAGCGTTTTCCGCGTAAACGCCCGTTTCCCCGCTGATAACAGAGCCGCCGTTCATTATAAAGCGCGGAATCTTATCATAATCCGTTTCTTCCTCCGAACCCGTGACGCGGACGCAGAGACTTTCAGCGCGTAAAACGGCGTTTTCAAGATTGATTTCTCCGCCCTCTTGCTCAATCAACGCTTCCGCGTTGTTTATATCATCAGCAAACGCGATTTCGCCGCCTTCGCCGCTGTCCGTTATCGTCAATATACCGCCGTCAACTTTTATTCCGACGCTTTCGGATATAATAATATCATATCCGGCCATATCCAGCGTGATATTCTGTCCGTCCGTCACACGCGCCGTTTCCGTCAGATTTATATCGCCGCTTAAAATCACTTTCACTTCGGCGTCATCCGTCGGAATTTCCGCGAATGTTTTTGACAAATCGCCGTCCGTTGTGATTTCCGTCGGTTCATTCGATTGAGCTTCAATAACAATACGTCCCTCCGGGCCGTCGTAACCCATGCCGGCTTTCAAAGTCGGCAGATTATTATTTTCGCTGTCTTCCGGGAAAGAGCGGGCGTATTCTTCCAACGCCATATAATCCACGGCGACGCCGTCCACGAGATTTTCCCCGGTAAACATGGCGAATCCGTCGCCCAGATTGCGCAACGTGTAATTAATGCCGCCGATAGTATAATCTTGCTCCAAATCCAGCGGCTCATAATCGCCTGTCTCGCGGTTTTTCACCTGTACGTCGTACACGCGATAATCACCCGTGGGGCCGCCTGTCCAAATGCCGTTTTCATCGCTTTGCGTGGTATCTTCAACAGTCGGGTCGATTTTATATTTCATCCCGGATACATGGAGGAAACCGCCGCTCTCGCTGGTTCCATCCGATTTGATTTTTCTGGAGCCAAACTCCAAACCGTCCAAAATCTGTTGTCCGGTCAGTTTCACCAGACAAAGCACGTTCCCCCACGGGTAAATATCTTTCAGATTTTTGATCGTAATATCGCCGTCCAGCGGGGCGCGAATGCCGCCGCCGTTCATAAAGGCTATATCAATATCATAACCCCGGCTGTCAAAATAATAATACGTCGCGTCGGCGCAGAAATTGCCGATTGCCGTCTCCTGTTTGCGAACCAGACGCTCGTCGCCGTTGTGGGTATCAAGACGCACGTCCGTATGGGCGATCACGCGTTCATTTTCCGCCGCCATCTCCGCGATAATTTTATCCTCAATCGCTTTCACGTCAGAATCGGGCGTCACGTCCGCCAAATCCTCAGCGTCATGCAGTTGGGCGGTCACATTGCCGTCGGCGTCAATCGTCATTTCGCCGACATATTCCAGATAGCATTTTGTCTGCGTTAAAACAATTTCTTTACCGGCTTTGTCCGTTACTTTTTTCATTTCCATTTGCGTATGGGAATGCCCGTCGATAAAAGCCGTAAATCCGGACGTATTTTGTATGACATCCTCACTGGTATACGGCGCGGAACCCTCGTCCACGCCCATATGCCCCACGCCTATGACATAATCGGCTTCTTTGGCGGCGTCGTCAATGGCGTCCTGAATGACTTGATAGAGTTTCGCGCCCTCGTCGCCCTCGGAAAAGCTCCACACGATTTCCCCGTCGTCATTCATGAAATACGCGGGCGTGGATTTCGTGATGGATTCCGGCGTCGTCATGCCGAGAAAAGCCACTTTTTTTCCGTTCGCGGCGGTATAGACCTGATAAGCCGGGAGAAGCGGCGAACCGTTTATATCTATAATATTACAGGAAATATAATCAAAATCCGCCCATTCAATTACGTTTTTCGTCCCGGTCATATTATAATCAAACTCATGATTGCCCAGCGTCGCGGCGGTATATCCGGCGGCGTTCATGAGATTCACAATCGTATGACCGTTGTCGTAAGTTCCGTAGGACGTGCCTTGAATATGATCCCCCGCGTCCACCAGAAAATCGGCGTTGATTTCATTCCGGTATCCGGCTACAGTCGAATAGCGCAAGCCGCTGACCGTTTCCGCTTCGTCCCCCTCGCCGATTTCACGCGTATTGTCAATATAAGTATGAATATCATTTGTATACAGAATCTTGATTTCGTCATTATCCGCGCTCGCCGGGAAAACAACCAGCGAGAGGACCATTGACAATGCCAGCAGCAGGGACAAAAATTTTTTTCGCTCCATGAAATAAACTTCCCCTCCTTAAATTTTATATCGCGTCAAGCGAATATTAATTATTATAACACCATAACAATATTACATATATAACAAATTCATTACATTTTTGACAGAAAATCCAGCGATATAGACAAAAAAATATCCAAAATTTTACTGAAATTTTGGATATTTTTTGAAATATAATTATAAATTTAATATTTTTTTAATTTTTATTCTTTTTAGCGAGAAGCCGGTCAAGTCCAAGAAACAAATATCCGCCTATAATAAACGCGGCGAATAAAATCATACACCATTTCAAAACGCCGCCTACGCCGATCTGATCCACGCGCAAAAAGAAATAGGGATAAATCAACACGTTCCCGCCGGAGTTTAAGACGGTGGCGTCAAAACGCCATAAAGCCGCGTGCAGGAATACATATACAAGATAAGTCAGCGGGAACAGGACGGACAATAAAGGCCAATTCCATTTCACGCGCCCGTGTTGATAAAATAAAACCCAGTCCGCGACGTACATGAGCGGCAGAATAATATGAAAACAGACGCTGTTAATTCTGAAATTCCAAGACGGATCGCGGGTCGGCTGTCCCGCCAACAAGAGATTAAACACCAGAAAAGTCAATACAATGCCCAGCATGGATATAAATTTCAATTTCGGCAGGACATCCACAAAAGAATCTTTCTGTTTCCGCGCCGTCTGAACCAGTTCCGCGACCATGACGCCAATGCACAGATAATTGCTCAAATTCGTAAAATGGATGTAAAAATCCCACCAGAAAGCGTAACTAAACAATCCCATACTGGCCGGAATGCCGATCAGTCCGAAAGCGCAGAAAAAAGATTGATAAATTAATTGCGCCGTCCGATTTTGAATCATAATCAATTTCACTTCCTTATATTTTTTATTTATATATTTTATTATAATATAACACGCGCCGCGCTTAAAAAATATATATTTTTATTTTTATAGCATAAATTTGTCAAAATCGCAAGCGCTTTCGCAAATTTATAATTTATATAAAAATATACGAAATCGCTAAAAAATAATAAAATATTATTTAAAATTTTGTCTAATATTTTTCAATTTCCATATAAAAATTCACAGATTTGTTGGAGATTTGTTAAAAAAGTAATGTTATAATAAAATATATATCAAGAAAGAGCGATTCAAAAACGGGCGGACAGCGGCGGCGTATTGTCGCCGCGTGAAGCGAAATAAAAAATTTTTCAGGAGGCGTATTGAAATTGAAAAAGAAAATCTATGGATTGTTCGCGGCGTTTTTATGCGTGGCGCTGACGCTTTGCGCGTGTACGCGGGAAGCCCCGCCGGAACAGTCCGGGGAAACGCAAACCGGAGTGGAAGAACAGGAAACGCAGTCCGACGCGGAAGAACAGGCGGCGGAGATATTGAATATATTCGACGACGCTCTGGAGGATGATTATACCGGAAAAACAGTGGTTCTGCATTCCAATGACGTACACGGGGCGATTATGGGCTATTCGTATATCGCCGCTTTGCGGGATGAGTTTGAATCCAAAGGCGCGGACACGCTTCTTGTCGATGCCGGCGATTTCAGCCAAGGCGACCCCAACGTGAGTTTGTCCAAAGGCGCGGACGCCGTTGCCATGATGAACGCGGCGGGTTATGATCTTGCCACGCTGGGCAATCATGAGTTTGATTTCGGTTACGAACAGCTTATGAGCAATCTGGACGACGCGGAATTTAAAATCATTTGCGCGGATGTGTTTGAGAACGGCGAGACGATTTTAGACCCGAACTGGATGTATGAAAATGACGAAACCGGATTGGGAATTAATTTCCTGTCGAATACGAATGCCGACGACGAGAATTTATATACCTGCGCGCAGGCGCAAATAGACGAATTGCGCGAAAACGGCGCGGATGTCGTAATCGCTTTGACGCATTTGGGCGTGGACGACGAATCCGCGCCGGACGGACACCGGAGCGTGGATTTATATAATAACACGAACGGCATTGATATAATTCTGGACGGTCATTCCCATACGGTCATGACAGGCTGGATGAACGACGCGCCCTATAATCCGTATGATTCTGAAGCCGAAGAACCCGACGCGGAGATGATCCCGATTCAGTCCACCGGCACAAAATTCGCCTATATCGGCGCGGTTGTAATCGATAACGAAAGCAAGGAAATTGAAAGTCATTCCATCTTGCCGACGAAAATCACAAACGTGACGACAGACGAGGAAACCGGCGAGGACACGGAAGAATTGATCGCCGAAATGCCGATGAATGAAAGCGTCGCGGCGAAAGCGCAAGAGATTATAAATCGCGTAAATGAAGAATACGGGGAAGTATTCGCGCAAAGCGAGATTTTATTAAACGGCGAACGCGCCCCCGGCAATCGCACGGAAGAGACGAATTTAGGCGATTTTATCACGGACGCCATTGTCTGGAAAGTCTTAAAAGAAGACGGCGCGTTGACTGTGGATGACAATCATGTCGTCGGCATTACGAACGGCGGCGGCATTCGGGCCAGTATTCAGCCGGGCGACGTGACCAGAAAAGATTTAAATACAGTTCTGCCGTTCGGCAATACGGTCGCGGTGGTTTACGTCACGGGCGCGGAATTGCTGGAAGCGCTGGAAGCGTCCACTTACGCCACGCCGGAAGCGTTGGGCGGCTATCCGCAGACGTTCGGCATAGATTTCACGCTGGATACGACAAAGCCTTACGAACAGGGCGACGCCTATCCCGATTCGACGTATTACAGCCCCGCGACGGTTCAGCGCGTGACCATTACGGAAATCAACGGGGAGCCGTTTGATTTGGATGAGATTTACGCCGTTGTGACGAATAATTTCTGCGCGGCGGGCGGCGATACCTATTACGCGTTTAAAAACGCGAGCGAACAGTTTGACACGGGCATTGTCATGGATGAAGCCGTTATGGAATATGTCGCTGACGCGCTGGGCGGCGTCATCAGCGCGGAGACTTACGGCGAAACCAGAGGCGATCAGACGATTATTCTCCCGTAAAACGCCCGTAAAAAGCGAACATCACGGGAATTTGATAAAAATTTTATAAATAATATGATAACGCTGGACAGCGGCGGCGTAAAGATACCGTTGTCCCGCGATATTTTATGAAAATAAATTTATGATAATTTATAAATTTTATATTATAATTGACAATAATTTTATAATAAAAAAGGGGGATAAATGATGAATCTGGGGAAAAAACGGCTTGGGGCATGGCTTTGCGGCCTGCTGATCGTAAGCATTCTGACGGCGTGCGGCGCGGATGTCAATCAAACGCCGCCGGAAAACGAAATTGCGGGTGAAATCGAAAACGCCGTCGCGGATGAAATCACGGGCGAAAGCGCGGATAAAAATAATATTTTAACGCTCTGGACGGATGACGCGGAAGCCAAAAACGAACTGATCGCGTATATGGACGCCGTCACGGATGAAAACGGCGCGGATTATATTCCGACGGAAAACCGTATCGCCGTATTTGATCTGGACGGAACGCTGTTTTGCGAGACGGACCCCAATTATTTTGATTATTGTTTATTAAAATATCGCGTGTTGGATGACCCGGATTATTGGGACGCGGCGTCGGATTTTGAAAAAGAAGTCGCCCTGAAAATTCAGGAACAGAACGAGACAGGCGCGTCTTTCGCTGAATTGCCGGTCGAACACGGACAGGCGGTCGCGTCCGCTTTCGCCGGAATGACGATAGAGGAATTTAATCATTATATTCAGGAATTTAAAAAACAGCCTATGCCAAGTTATGACGGCATGACACGCGGGGAAGGTTTTTATCGTCCCATGCTGGAAGTTGTGGATTATTTAAAAGCCAATAATTTTACAGTTTATATCGTCAGCGGCACGGATCGTTTTATCGTGCGCGGCATCGTGGACGATTCTTTATTGAATCTGCCCCCCAGACAGATTATCGGGTCTGATGAAACGCTTGTCGCGTCGAATCAGGGCGAAACGGACGGTCTTGACTACACGTTTCATTCTGACGACGTTGTGACGCTTGGCGGCGAATTTGTGATTAAAAATCTAAAAATGAATAAAGTGACGGTAATCGCGCAGGAAATCGGCGTACAGCCTGTACTCTCTTTCGGCAACAGTACCGGCGACGCGAGTATGGCGGAATATGTCACCAGCGACAATCCGTATAAGAGTTTGGCATTCATGCTCTGTTGTGACGATATAGACCGGGAGAACGGCGACGAGGAAAAAGCCGATAAAATGTATGATTTGTGCGAGCAATACGATTGGATTCCGATTTCAATGAAAAACGACTGGACGACGATTTATGGCGACGGCGTAACTTATCAGGGAAACGCGGTTGAAGAAACCGTGGAAGAAACCGCCGCGTAAAAGGAGGCGAAAAATTTGGATATTCAATATTTGCTGTTTTTGCAGGATTTGCGGAATAACATTCATGACGCGTGGACGCCGTTCATGGAATGGGTGTCCATGTTCGCAGTCACTTATTTGATTTTCATTCCCGTGTTTTATTACTGGAACCGGGATAAGAAAAGCGGCCTCTATACGCTGGTATCGTATTATTTCTGCATGGTATTCACGCCGCTGATTAAACTGACGGCCTGCGTATACCGGCCTTGGATACGCGACAGCCATATTTTGCCCGCCGGCGATTCCATCACAACCGCCACCGGCTATTCTTTCCCCAGCGGTCATACGACAACCGCCGCGCCTCTCGCCGGCGGTATGGCAATTAATACATGGAAAAATAAAAACACGCGCTGGATTTCGATTATTTTTATTATATTTATTTTATTAACCGGCTTTTCCAGAAATTATCTGGGCGTCCACACGCCGCAGGATGTTCTGACGGCGTTGTTTGTATCTCTGCTCAGCCTGTTTTTAACGGCGAAATTGTTTGAATATCTGGATAAAAACCCGGAAAAAGAGGATTTATTATTACTTGGCGGGTTTATTTTCTGCTGGGCCGCGATTGCATATATCACTTTCAAGCCCTATCCGATGGATTTAAACGCGGAAGGCAATTTAATAGTAGACCCCCAAAAAATGATGAATGACGGCTACGGCGATTTAGGTAAAATGATCGGCTTTATCATCGCCCGTTATATCGAGAAAAAATGGATTCGTTTCCGGCCTCCGGAAAACGGCTGGAAAAGCGTCGTGATTTGCGTTATTGGCTTGATACCCATGATTTTATTAAAAAATTATTTCAATCCGCTGATGATCGCTTGGTTTGGCTCCCACTGGGGAAAACTTTTCTTTTCCGTGATTTATACTTGCTATTATATCGCGCTGTTCCCGTTTGTTTTGAAAATTTACGGCGAATACGCCGCGAATAAAGCCATAAATAAAGCCGTATAAGAAAATTTCCGGTTTCGTCCCCTGTCCCCTCCCCGTATGAATATTTTAAGAGAGGGAACAGGGGATATATATAATACGCGAATCAAAAGCTGAAATTTCCGCCGCGCTTTGGAGAAATATATAAAAATATATATAAATTCCGTCTCCAAAAGCCGCTTCTCGTCGTATATAAAATATAATGTGAATATTATAAATATTTATATGCGTATCCAAACCCAAAAACAAAAAAACAAGAAAAATATGGACAATCCCAAACCGTTTATCCCTTTCAAAGAAGGAAAGAGTAAGACGGGTAATTATTATGTCTATACGCCGATTTTGAAAAACCTGACGCCGGATATTATCAATTCCGGCAATATGAAAATGCTGGATAAGTTCTATGAAGCCAATAAAGAAAAGCTGAAGAAAAACCCGGTTGAATTGGCCTATCTTCAGGCGCGCCGGAAGAGCGCGCATGAGATTGAGCGTCTGCGTAAAAAAGCGATGATCAATCTCGCGCTGAACAAAGAGCCGCCGCCCAGTTTACAGACCAGCGCGAACGGCTGTTGGTCCTGCGCCTATTCGCTGTTGTTGAAAAGCCGGGGCGTGGATTTGTCACAGGAAAAAATCCGGGCGTGGCGGCCTGATTATCCGGAGAATACCAAGCCGGAGGATAAAGCCAGTCCCGAACGCCAGCGTATTATGAATATGGACACGGGGGCGGATGTCTATGAAAATTCGGATTTGATAAATAAAGTCCTCCCCAATTCCAGCATGAAACAAATCAAACTTGAGCCTTTCCCGGACGGGGCGATAGAGTCCGGCGGCGAGCTTTTAAACGAACAAGAAGAACAAGTCGTGAAAACGGAATATCTAAAAAAAGTCAAACGGATTTTGAAAGATGTCATTACGGACGCGCTCACGAAAGACCGTTCTCCGGTGGCGATCAGCTGGGATGGGCATTACAGAACCGTTACGGGAATCAATCCGAAAACCGGGAAAATCCGTTTTGAGGATTCTATGGCGTTCGGAGGCAAGATAACGGATACGATGACGCTGGACGAACTTGTCACAGAAGGCATGATGAGGCATCCGCGTTTTAAAAATCCGAACGATATAGCTGATCCCTCAGGTCTCCAGCTCGCGTGGATCAGCGATTTAAAGCCGCCGGAATATCAGAAGCGGAAAGAAGAGGCGTCTAAAACGCGATTTTATTCGCCGAAGCCGAATCTGGTCAAACTGGATGAGAACGGCGGCGTCACTCTGACGGGAGACGAAACGATCAATACTTGGGGACTTCCTAAAGACGGCATCATCGCGGGTCGCGGCCTGAGCAAACTCACGATGTTAAATACGGACAATTTAGAGAAGAAACTGGGCAAGCCTGTCAAAAGTTTTGGATACCCAAAGGACATCTTGATGGGACAGGAAGATCAATATTTTCCGAAAAAGATTATTTATAAAGGCGATCCGCAGCCGTTGAAAGATTTGCGCGATGAGTTCAAACCGCTGGGAGAGAAAAATATACTCACGGATTTGGTCGCGGATATTACGGCGCCGACAGGTAAAATGTCCGAACGGGAGCAAAAGATTTATAATCAAGGCATAGAGAAATTTAAAAACGCCCTGATGAATCTGCATAATTTTTCACTTTCGGATGATCGAGCCATTGAGACGGAAAGAGACAAGCTGCCCGATCCGGGACAGGCCATTGAGGATATATCAAACCTGTCCGAATTTTTGAACGCGCCTCTGGGAGGGCGCGAGGAATCCGGAAAGACCAATCTGGACGTTATTTTTGAGAATAAAAGTCCGGAGGAGCTGAAAGCGTTCAAAGAGCGGCTGTCGATGTTGGATAAGTCGCTGGGGCTGTGGCTGGAGCCGTCTATTCATAAGATTACGGCGCTGGAAACGCTCAATCAAATACCTGAGAAGTTTAAAAACCGCTGGGACAAGGCGCGGGACGCTAAGACGCCGGAAGATCGGGTCAAATATCTTTCTCAGATCGTCGCGCTGAACGGATTTTATAATCAGGCGAAAGAGGCGGCTGAAAAAGGCGAAGAGCCGCCCGCGTTGGATATGATCCAGAAAGGCAATCAAATTGCGGACACGCCGGCTTTCAAACGGCTGATGAAAAACGGAAATGATTTGATTCTGGCGCAAAAACGTGACAACAATCTGCTGATGAACAGATTGACGACGGAAAACCGGCTTGAAAATTATTATCAGTCCATGTCGAAAAATCACGCCGGATACGCCATACAAACGGCGGATAATCTTTACTCGTCTTTGATTAATACGTCCCGGATGTTCAGCAAAGACAGCGAGAAATTTAATAATATGACGGCGGCATTGGTGGATTATACGGACAAACCGTCCGTCGAAACTTTGCGGGAAGCCATGGACAAGACACTTGAGTATATGAGCGGTAAGGAGAAGCCGCGCAAAACGCCCACAGGCGAGCGGCGCTGGAACGCCTGTATGAAATTTTTATCCGGCATGATGCCGCGCAAGGACTTTGAGGCGTATTGCGAGAATATCAACCGGGTTCGCGGCGTGGAAAACAAGCCGAAGAGCCGCAACCGCATAGGCATTGAGGATTTTATGCCGTGGGAGACTGTGGGAGACGTATTAAATGACGCCCAAGATCGGATTCGCAAAGGGACGGCGACTGACCGCGATTACGCCCATGTGATCGCCCTGCATGAATTGAATGATGATATTGATCTGTATTATGAACCGCTTGATTTTATGTCGGCTCCGGTACTCAATGAAAATGGCGACATAACCGCGCTGCGCCGGAAAACGGATGAAATCATGGCGAGAAAAGAATTTAAAAACATGATGGAAAACACGCCGCGAG
>CAJOFP010000095.1 GCA_905233795.1 uncultured Oscillibacter sp.
GGAGCGTTTCTATCAGGGGGAAAGCGTCAACGGCTGGAATTTGAAAAACGCGCCGATTTTTATGCCGAATACGGTAGGCGGCTATATGCCGGGACCCGCGGACGAACCGGGTATAGATTCCCATAACGGGCGAATCAATACGATCTTTTTGGCTTTGGAACATGGTTATATAGTCGCGTCGCCGGGTGTCCGGGGCCGGACTTCTGGAAAGAAAAGCGCGGAATTTTTCGAGGGCGGCAAGGCGGATTATATGGGGACGGATACCGGTAAAATAACGGGACGCGCCCCCGCGCTGATTGTGGATTTAAAAGCGGCTGTACGGTATTTAAGACGCAATCGGGATGTCATTCCCGGCGATGTGGAAAAAATAATCACGAACGGAACCAGCGCGGGCGGGGCGTTGTCGGCGTTGGCGGGCGCGTCCGGGAACAGTATGGATTACGCGCCGTATCTCGCCGCCATCGGCGCGGCGGAAGAGCGCGATAATATATTCGCGGCGAGCTGTTACTGTCCGATTACGAATCTTGATCACGCCGACGCCGCCTATGAATGGCAGTTTTGCGGGGAAAATATTTTTCATCGCGTGAAAAAAATCAAGACGGAAACGGGATTAAAGCGCGTACCCGTTACAGGGGAATTGACGGAAAAACAGATCGCGTTATCGCGGGATTTAAAAGCCATGTTTCCCGCTTATATAAATAGCTTAAATTTAAAAGATTCTTCCGGGAATCCCCTGAATTTAAATAAATCCGGGGAGGGAAGTTTTAAAGAATATATCCGGCGATTGCTTTTACAGTCCGCGCAACGGGAACTGGATACGCGTGATACGGCGAAGCGTTTAAATTGGCTTGCGGCGCCCGACAGCGCGATAGAAAATCAGCCGGCTTTGACTGTCCGGGACGGCAAGGCGGTTTCACTGGACTGGGATATATTTATTCAAACAATTACGCGCATGAAATCCGTTCCGGCTTTTGACGCGCTGGATTTGACAAGCCCGGAAAATGAGGAGTTTGGCGATGAAACGATTGACGCCAAACATTTTACGGATTTCTCACAAAAATACACGGAAGTTCCGGCGGAATTGGCTGATAATAAAATAATGAAAGCGCTGAATCCGTTATATTATATCGGCGCGGCGGACACGGCGAAATATTGGCGTATTCGTCACGGGGCTTTTGATCGGGATACGTCTTTGGCGATTCCGGTTATTCTGGCGGCGGCGCTGGAAAATAAGGGATTCAACGTGGACTTTTTTCTCCCGTGGGGATTGCCTCACAGCGGCGATTATGACACGGAGGAACTGTTCCGCTGGATGGATAAGATTTGCGAATAAGCGAATAAAATAAAAACAGGAAGGACGGATGAAAGATGAAGAGATGGAAAAAAATTCTATACGCGGCGGCGTTGTCCTGCGCGCTCTTGTTGAGCGGGTGCGGCGGCGCGGACGGCGTACAGGAAACGGCGGAGAACGCGACGGAAACGAATGAAAGCGCTATTATAACAAATCTGGCGGCGTTGGACAATAACGCGTGGCTGTATAACGCGGAAGATGACGTTTATTATCAACTGGGCATAGCTTACTGTGAGACGCCCGCCGATGAAAATTATGAGACGCTGGCGATTTTCGTCCCCGGCGCGTATTTCGCGGGAACGGATAACGGCGACGGGAAATATACCTGTGAAATCAATCCTGACGGGGAAATTCACGGTTATACGGCGGAAAACGCGCCGATTGTTTTACCCGTTGACACGCCGGGTTACGCCGCCCAAGCGCCTTTGACGGCATACGCGTCTTTTACGGAATTTATGGAAAACGGTCTGATTTACGCGCATATCGGCTGTCGTGGTCGGGACGCGGGCGCGCCGGCGGGCGTTACGGATTTAAAAGCCGGCGTCCGGTATCTGCGCTATATAGACGCGGATATGCCGGGCAGTACGGATCGGATTTTCACTTTCGGTATGAGCGGCGGCGGGGCGCAGTCGGCGTTGATGGGCGCCACTGGGGACAGTGATTTATATACGCCGTATTTAAACGCGATTGGAGCGGTACAGGGCGTCAGCGACGCGGTTCTGGGATCGATGGATTGGTGCCCGATTACGAATCTGGATCATGCCGACGAGGCTTATGAATGGATGATGGGGATTACCCGTTCCGGTCTTTCGGAAGAAGAGCAGGCGATTTCCGACGCTTTAGCCGCCGCGTATCCGGCGTATATCAACGCCGCCGGCTTTATCAGCCCGGACGGAAGCGTCTTGACGCTGGATGAATCCGGGGACAGCGCGGGACAGTCGGGAAGCTATTATGATTATATCAAGAATATTATAGAAGAATCTTTCAATAATTTCCTGTCGGACACGGAATTTCCCTATGACGCGTCGGCGTCGTCGGGCGGCATGGGCGGTTTTCCCGGCGGCGGAATGCCCGATTTTGGCGGACGCGGCGGAATGCCCGGTAAACGGACGGAAAGCGATTCCGGTGAGACGGACGGGGCGAGCGCAAGCGAAAAATCCGGCGCAAATGACGAAACGGATATAAACGGGGAAAGCGCGGAAGAAATTTCTTATGAGGAACGGGATGATATTACCCGCAATGAGACCGCAGGGGGCGTCACGATTTCCGGCGTTTATGAGACGGTACAGGATTATATAGACGCCATGAACGCGGACGACGAATGGGTGATTTATGACGCGGAGAACAACACGGCAAGTATTACGAGCATAGAAGATTTTGTTCTCGCCTTCAAGAGCGCGTCGAAGAATCTGGGGGCATTTGACCAGTTGGACGCGGGACAGGGTGAAAATACGCTGTTTGGATACGGCGACGGGAACGGCGCGCATTTTGACGGCGTACTCGCCGGGATATTAAAAGATTTAAATCATCAATACGCGGCGGATTACGAGACGGATTTAGCAAGGACGGACGCGGCGGGTTATACCCCGGAACAGCGTTTGAACATGTACACGCCTTTATATTATATTTTAAAATCTGAAAAAGGCTATCAGACAAGTTCCGTGGCGGATTATTGGCGCATTCGCACCGGAATTGCCCAAAGCGATACGGCTTTGACCACGGAAGTCAATCTCGCTCTCGCGCTGGAACAGTATGACGGCGTGAAAGATGTGGATTTCGCTACCGTATGGGGGCAAAAGCATGTAAAAGCGGAGCGAACCGGGGAGAGCGACGCGAATTTTATCCAATGGGTTCATGAGTGTTTAAATTAAATTAATTAAATTAAATAAAACGCGGTTCAAATTCAGCGACGCGAAACGGACGGATTTGTCCGTTACGGTGGACGGAGAGCCGTTGACTGTCGCCATGTATGAAGACTGTTATGTGACGAACCCGACGACGGTCGCCATGATTCCCGCTCCAAACGGGGATGTGGATTAGCGCGTCAGTATCTATATCCCGGACAACGCGGATAAAAATTCGCCGTTTATAATCCCACGACGGATGGATATAAAGATTGGTTAAATCTTCAAGATGACGGCGATTATGATTTCGATTACGACGAGCTTTTATATTTTGTCGCCCGGAATACGGCTTTGAAAGTCGCCTGCGCGTTCAGCAACGCCGGAATGGGGATCGCCAGCGTATCCAATCAAAACGAGGACAGCCTGTTCGGAACTTTAAAACAGCCTTACAGCGCGTTTGAGTTCTATTCATGGAATCATGACGCGACGAAAAATAACGGCGTCGGGCCGGACGATACCGGTTTAGACTGGGATGATTTTATCCAATCCGATGACGGACAGGCTCAGTTATCGCAAATGCAAATGGCGTCCCCTATTCCCTATCTGATCAGTGAAAACGGAGAAAGCGCGCCCCATTGGTATGTCCGTCACGGCATGGCGGATCGGGACACATCGTTTGCCCTGCAAACCGTTCTCCGCTATGCGATTTCCAACGCGGAGGACGTAAAAGATCTGGACTTTGAGTTCGCGTGGCTGCTGCATCATGACGGGGATTACGACGTACAAGAGGCTTACAATTGGCTGGATGGCATTCTGACCGCCGAATAATTGTCACGTTTTCCAACTGATAGGAACCTACGCGTACCTGTACAAATCGCGGGGAGAGCGCGAGAATGAGGGTAATGTCACAATATAGCTGATAACTTAAAAATTCTACCAAAGAAGAATATATTGATAAATGTTCCGACGACAGCCTTGTGTATCTCCAACTTTTTGGAAAAACAGATTGTTTTGCGGCAAAGTCTTTTGATACGGGTGCGCAAGGTCAGATGGTTTCTCTCGATCTTTTGCGTATTCTTTTTTCCGACCGTCAGTTTCTCCTCATCGATACGGCTGACGTAAGCTCCGTAACCGTCAGCGTAGATTTCGCCAATGTGAAAAGGTTCGAGTAATTTCAGAAGCTCATCCAAATATTTATGTTCCCGCGCGCCGAACACAAAGGCCGGCGGCGTGTTCGTCTCATGTTCCACCGCCCACCGGAGCCATACCTGATGTCCTTTATCATGATAAAAGCTCCACATTTCATCCATCTCAATGGGAATTTCTTTCGCCTCACCGGACAAAGCGTTACGAATCTCGATGTCAATCGGCTTTTCCGGGGAACGCTCCGCGAAGAAGCTCTCATTGACGGCTTTCACAAATCTTTCCGTTTTTTTAAAACAGCCGTAACCGTATTGGGCGAGATTCTCAGTACGCGTCCCGTGTCTCTCGTCCCGGAGCCGTTCATGGCCATTTCGATTATCTTTTCCTTGACTCCCGGTTTGC
>CAJOFP010000096.1 GCA_905233795.1 uncultured Oscillibacter sp.
GACACCACCCGTTGCGGCGGCTCCGGAAAAGCGGAGATTGACGCCACGGAAGAAGTTTTGCGCGAGGCGTATCGTTATTTCTATCAAACGGAACGGGAACGGTTCGACAAGGTATGGAACGCGAAACAGGCGAAAGAATACGAGAAAGGCGACGAAGTGATTGTAATTAAAGGTCGGAAGATTCCGAAAGGAACCGTCGGAAAAGTTTTCTGGAAAGGTCAGTCGTTCAATCCGTATTCCAGACAGTATGAGGAGCGCGTCGGAATCGAGGTTGACGGTGAAAGAAAATTCCTGTCGGCTGAATATGTCGAGAACGCGAACTGGGAACGGCGGTTATTGCGCGGGAAAGCCCGTAAGCGGAGAATCCGCCAGTTTGCCATGAACTCAATCCCTGCCCATTTCCGTCATGTTTTCGCGGAGATTTAACATTGTCAAACAGCGCGTCTCCGTGGCTTCGACAAGAGCCGGGCAAAGTAAGACGTTTCGCGCAAGAGCGGAGACGCTCGCGGGGACGCGCTGGCAATAAATGATTAAATGGATAACAGCATGGATACGGAAAAAGATTATCCGCATGATTATGAAACAGGATGAAAAAGGAGCGAATGAAAATGATCACGGTTGAGGATTTCGTGTATTTGTGCATTGAGAATAGCGAGTGCGAAGTGTGGACGGGACACGGGGATGAAATCCCGGATAACTATATGTATCGGGATGTCCTGTCTTGGGATGTCCCGGAGAAAGCCGGCGCGATTACGTTAAATATATAAAGCGATTTTGGCGGCGTGTATAGGAATCCCGCACCGCGTGACGCGATTCTTGAAACGGCGACTAACGATGATTACAACGAAGCCGAAAATATCATGTATGATGAGTTGGGTCTGGAAATGGATTACATTTTGGATTTGATTTAATACGACGCCCGCCCCGGAGGTCACGAGGGCGGAAAGGACGACGACATGGAAATGACTTTGACGCTGACGCGGGAACAGGCGAAATGTCTTTTGAACGCCCTGTGCGTCTACGACCGCGAAATCGACGCCAACATAGCGCGTTGCGCCGCGCCGGACGCGCTCCCCACAGAAAAAGCTATCTTATGGAGTTACGAGCGCGAAAAAGCTCTGAACGCGGAACTCAGAAAGCCGATATACAGAATGGCTTCCGCAGACGCGGACTAAAACGACAAGCCCGCCCCGGAGGTTACGAGGGCAGGAAGAAAGACGGCATGAAAATTTTCTATGAACTGGATTTGAAATCTTTCAATGCGCGAGACAAAGCGGCGGAGATTCTGGAGCGTATCCGGCGCGAGGGCAAATACAGTGAGTTGGAAACCGTTTTGGAAGCGCGGTATCCGGACGGAATGAATGAAACGGAATTGAGCAGACTGCTCTGTTTGGATGCCGACAGCGTTTATGGCTGGATCGGTATGAAAACGGATAAAGAACTGGAAGAAGAGAGACGGCGCGAATCAGAAGAATTGTTTGACAGGGCTAAAAAAACGGAGACATTCGCCGAGTTCTGCGCCTGTTTCTCTGACTGTGATGATTGCCCGTTGTTTGGCGGTCTCTGCGACGCGGACGCTTATGAAAAATGGAAAGAGGAGAATATGTGATGGGACAAGATAAAAGAATGGCGATCCGAGACGCCGATGGCGTAAGAACGAACGAAGCGACGGAAATCGCCGAAAAGGTCAGCAACGCGATACGGCCTATTTTTGAGGACGCGATGAATCGCGGCTTCACGCCGGAAGATTTTTGCTATCTGGTGTACGCGGAAGCGGACTTGATGGGTCTGACGTATCTGCGGGAGAAAAAGTGGACGACTGAAAACGAGAAAGTTATATCTATTTCACAGGAGGCGGATTAATCATGGACGAATATACAAAGAAACAGATTGCGGCGATTAAAAATATTATCGCTGTAGAAGATTGGCGTTGCAATAAAGGCGTACAGGTCGGACTCGTGAAAGATCACGGATATTCCGTTTGCGGGGCCTATATCAGTTTCCACGCGCCGGATGATATGGAAATCCCCGGTCTGCCGACGAGTGATCGCGCAACGCGATCTATCTTTGAATTTATCCGGGGGAACCGGGAAAACGGCTGTTATTACATGGTCGAAGAGCCGTTCGCCGGAAAAATCGCGCTGTCCAAGTTCCGGAAACAAATTGCCGATAACGCGTTGACCGGACCCAAGAGAGAGCGGAGGATTATGTTATCCGCATGGGGCGATATAGAAGGCGTTAATCAAAAAATTAATGGAATGTTTAACGCGGATTATTTGAAATATGCCGTGGAATCGGTCGGGAAAAATCCGGCTGTGTATATCGGTTTTCGGGATAACAAGCAAAGAGTGGATTCGCCGTTCTGTCTTGTGGTTGGCGGCGGCGGATTGGAGCCGTTTGAAAAAGTTTGCGCCGCGATGGTCGCCGGATATAGATGGAAAGAAATATGAAAAAGGGTGAGGGATACAGTCTATGATTACGCCTGAAATGATCCGGGACGGACTTAAATTTGGAGCGGTTGCCATTATTGATTCTCCGAATGGTGACGGAGCGGTTTGTCAGATTGGCGAAAGCTGGTTTTATTTCGGCGGAATGGAGGCTGAAACTCAGACTGGCGAAGAGTATGTCGCCAATACTCCGGAAGAGGATGTTGTAAGAAAAATTTGCGACGCGCTGGACAGTTTTCGGGAAGCGTCCGAAACTTACGGAGATGAGTACGAATATTATGAGCGCACATTGCGAATGGCGTTCAGTGAAATAACGCGTAACGAGGATTAGTAACCTGTATGTCAAAAGCAACTAATAATCAGAAAGGAAGATAGATATGGGACAGTTTTCATGGATGTTCGCGGATAATAATAATAAACAGGCGTTAAACGAGGGATGTCCGGCGTATGTTGCGCTGCCGGACGGCGGTTATATTTTTGAACCGTGCTATGACGGTTACGGGAATATCTGGCGAAACATCCAGAGCATGATGTCGGATCGCACGATATGTACGGACGGGAGATCGTGTTTCCCGTATGCCGTCACTCGTGGTACTGGAAATACGCGGATTTAAAACTCACGCCGGAAGAAGTGGTAAAACAGGCGGATTTGTGCGATTATCGCGGAATCGGGATTGACATTGCCTGTTATGATAAACAGAACGCGGCGTTGCCGTTCCCGATTAAGATTTGCCGGGACAAGCCCAGACCGGGAGATTATGAAAAACTGCCGCCGTCTGAATCGGACCCGAATCAGGGATGGGGAAAACCGGATGATGACGACGAGTACTGCGAGAGTGAAGATGGACAGGTTGAATTGTGGAATATTTGGGATGTCACGAAATATGTCGATCTGAGCATGGAAGCGTTTACGGATGATCTTGTCCCGGTCATTCTTGGCAAGGAAGGCGATTTTTCTATTACCTACGACGCCGACGAAAACGGACTGAATTTCTCATGGGAATGGAATGATTTGAAGAGAGAAAAACGGATTGAAATCGAACGCGGGGAAAGCGCGGAGCAGTTCAAGAACAAAGTGGACGCGTATCTGTTTGCGATGTTAATCATGCTCGCCAATCTGTAAGCGAAATTCAAGAATATCATGGCGATTTTCAGCGATTTTAAGGGCTGTGAAGCTATCAATCATACATTCCGAAAGTCAAAAACGGCTACAAACGGATATTTTGAAATCGTTATCCGGGGGATCAAGATATGGATAGTATTATAGTGAAAACAAAAGACGATATGGAGCGGATTCTGCGGTGGGTTCACGATTATTTGAAAGATTCCGAGGAAATGGACGATGAAGCGGAATTTCACAGCCCGTTTCAAAAAGGCGAGATTTGTTTTCCGTTCGACGGATGCCGCATGGAGTTTCAATGCGATGGGGATAGTTTCGTTCGTTTCAAACTCTATCCGATTCTGGAATCTTTTCGCGGCGTGGACTGGATCAAAGATATGAAAATGAAAGATTCGCTGTTGGGGGAATTTCTGTTTAATATCGAGACGCGTGAAATTTCTCAAAAGAAATTCGCCGCTCATGGAGCGTATAAATGGCTTTCTATGCGCTATGAACGGGATAATCATTTATTTCTCCTGCTTACGCTCAGATGGTTCGCCCTGATGTTGATGGCGGTTTATTACAGACCGCAGTTTGATAGAAAACGTCAGGTTATAATCTCTGACGCCAAACGCAAAAGCAAGAAGTCGAAAGGCTCAAAGAAAATGAAGATGTTATATACGCGAGTTTATATTATTGACGATGATTTCATGGACGAGTTGCCGAAGCCGAAAAGAAAACGCAATAAGCCGGATCATGAGTATAGTGTTCACGGCCACTATCGCCGCTGCAAGTCAGGAAAGATCGTCTGGATACGTCCTCATATCAGATGTAAGGGGAAGAAAGCGTCCGAAAGAAATATTTATATCGCTAAGATTGAGGAATCCGGAGAGTAACGATTTTCGCCAGCGCATGGCGTTTTATTATGCGGTTTAATCTGGATAGTTCCATTTTTATTTTAAAAAATATCAGTAAAATCCAAAATATTTTTTAAAAATCGCTTGACGCATTGGATTTATCCAGTTATAATAAGAGTATAGAAATTAATTCACAATTTTAATTTAATATTTAATTATTTAATATTTAATGAGGAGAAAAGTTATGAAAAAGACGGACATGGTAAAAGAGGCGGTTCTGGCGGGCGATTGGAAAAAGGCTCTGCGGATAGCGAAAGGTTTTCGCATTAACGTAACCGCCGAACAACGCGACACGATGACGCGGGCCTATGAGTGCATGGTTCATCCGGATTTCTATCGTCAGATCGGCACAGACATCCCGGAGGCGATTGCCAAAGGCGTAAGCGTTGTGAAATCTATGTACGGCGCGTGACAGACAGCTGGTTGAGTAAGGAGGAAAGTAACATGATAAATAATAATTGGCTGGAAGGCGTGATTGACGATTGGCTGGAAATTGAGCGGTGGTTTGCCGAACATGACTGGCTCCGTAAGCTCAGCAGAATGCGGAACGCGACGCCATGATCTCTACACTCGCGGCGACAATGAAGCGTATGCGCGAATGTTGTTATCAGTCGGCGCGTCGATGCCCTCATATGAAAATCTGTATCTCATCGCCAAGGATATTTGCGTACACAGCGTCGATCAGACTGTAACGAATATCATGTATTTACTCGAAAAGTACGCCGTTTCCAAGACTTTTGAGATTGAGGAGGAATGAAAATGTTCAAGTTGGAAATCAAGACCGGCGGCGCGGCGTTCCGGGACGAGTCCCAGACGGATCGTAAAAGATGTGGGTCGGAAACTGGAAGCCGGTTGCGACAGCGGAAACGTCATGGACAGAAACGGCAACAAAGTCGGAAGCTGGAAATATGATTAAGGAGGAATTTGATATGGCGCGTTACAAGACGATTCGGGAAGCGGCTCAGGCATGGGTGAAAGGATTTGACCGCGTTCCCCGCGGAATTTTGGAGAAACTGTTTCAGGCGGGCAGCGAAGATTTGCGCGAGATTACCCCGCCGAGTGTGAATGACCGGGTATATGTCTATTGGATTTTGGGGCGTAAGCGCGATTGCAACGACGGAGAAATTATCGGTCTCAAAGAAGATAAGGAAAATAATTCGATTCTCTATACGATTCGGATGGATAATGGCGAAAAGGTGACGATTAAAGACGAAGATTTTGAAGTAATCCGCGATAGCGCGTTTCCGATGTGGGGAGCGCTGTGGGCGTTCAGCGAACAAATTGACAACGATTGGGTAGAATCGTTAGGCGGTCTTCAGGCGATGGCGGACTGTGGATTCCGGATTTACGAACAGGAAGATTACCAGTACATTTTCGGTATCGACGGAGCGGGATATGATTTTTATGAAGAACACTGGATTCCGTTATACAAAGCGCGTGGGCTGAAATGGCATGAAATTGAGGAGGATGTAAAATGAAAAAGATTGTCAATCCCTGCACTTGCAAAGTGGGCAAGAGCGCCGCGAACGCTTATGTCAAGATTCATTACGAAAACGGGCGTCTGAGTATGAGCGGCGTGATCGGTCCGCTGGCAAGCGGGAACTGTCGCGGTTCCGCTGGGCAATGCGTAGACGAAATCCGCGCCGGAAATCCGGCCAAAGGCTGGAATCGTGAAATGTTGGACAAGTTTTGCGAGATTTGGGAGCGTTGGCATTTGAATGATCTGCGTCCGGAGTGCGAACATCAACGGGAATTGGGCTGGCCGGATATGGCGGGAGAACAGATTAAGCTCTATCACTATCGGCTGAATTTAGAAGCGTTGAAAGAACAGAACGCGGTGGAAGACGCCGCCCGCGCCGCGCTCCGAAAAGGCGAGATTTTTGAACCGACGCCGGAACAGACCGTTTACGCGGCTCTCCCGTATTGTTTGGATATGTATGAACCGTTGGACGGAAAAGAAGCGGCCCGGTATTATGAGCCGAAAAAGCCGCTTCATCCGAAAGACAGCGGATTCACGGAAAAGAAACTTCGCGGCTGGGTACGGAATGACGAATCGGAAATGGGACTTCTGTGCAAGCCCTGTCCCGTATGCGGATATAAATACGGAAGCGAGTGGAAGCTGGAAGAAGTTCCGCAAGAGGTTCTGGACTGGTTATTTAATTTGCCGGACACGGAACGTCAGCCCGCGTGGGTATAAAAATAAATTTGAAAATTTTAATCGGATAGGGGGCGTAAGATGAACGGTTTGATTTGCAGAGGCGAAATTTATTATATTGAGGGCGGACACGCGACCGGAAGTGAACAGTACGCCGACAGACCCGGAATTATTGTCAGTAATGATTTGAATAACCGGTACAGTAAGACGTTTGAAGTTGTTTTGCTGACGACAAAAGACAAAAGAAATTTGCCTACCCATGTCCGAATTGAGAGCGCGAAACATTCGTCCGTTGCGATATGCGAACAGATTATGACCGTTGCGATTGAACGCGTCGGACGTTATATCGGTAAATTGACGGTTGAGGAACAGGCTGCTGTCGATTTGGCGATGATGGTCAGCGTCGCGCTCTGTCCTCGCGGATGGATAGCGGGTTTGCGATATTTAATCGCGTCGAATAGTTTCATTCGTGAAGAAACGAAAAGTGAGGAATGATTGATGAATAAAGTAATCTTGGCGGGACGTTTGACAAGAGACCCGGATATGAAATACGCGCAAGGCGGCGGAACGGCGATAGCCAGATATACGCTCGCGGTGGACAGAAGATTTAAGCGTGACGGCGAACAAAGCGCGGATTTTATTTCCTGCGTGGCGTTTGGCAAGAGCGCGGAGTTTGCTTTGCAATATCTCCGTAAGGGCATGAAAATGATAGTGACCGGTCGAATCCAGACCGGAAGCTATACGAGAGACGACGGAACGAGAGTTTATACGACGGACGTTGTCGTGGAGGATCACGAGTTCGCCGAAAGCAAGGCGGCGCAGGAAAGAGGACAGTATTACGGAAACGCGCCGTCGGACTACGCGTCAGACCAATCGAATCAAGCCGGGAATTTTGACGAGCTTCCCGATGAGGACGAGGATTTGCCGTTCTGATTCCGGCGTGATTGAGGTGTTTTTAATCGCCGTGTTTCTGAAAAATCAGTTTTAAAAATCAAGAAACTATTTTGATTGAAATACGGCGATTTTTGGATATTTTCTGGATTTTTCGCAACGCCAAAAAATGGAAAAACGCGTTTCGGATTCAAAGAATATTCCAATACCCCTATCGGGCAAACGCGCATACAAGGCGTTTCAGGCGCAAATATGAGCGTTATGTTTTATAGATATAAACCGCGTTTATTGCGGGTATGGTCTGTGAGATTATTATGAAATTACTGTGAAATTACAGGGAGGAAGAACGAAATGGAGTTCAAAACGGAAAAAGAGATGGCTGAACGGATGGGATTGACGTATCGGAAAGACGAATTAATGGATTTGCCGGAAGAAGAACGCAGAGCCGGGTATCTGAAATTCAATATCCCGAATCCGAAGACGCCGTATGATTTCAATGGCGAGGGCGTATGGGGCTGGGCGAATCCGGAAAACAAAGCGAAATATAACGATGACCGGTATGACGGGAAATTGACAGTCGTCCTGTGCAATACGCCTGAATATTACGGAGATGTTTTATTTGAGGGGGTGGAAGTAGTTATTCAATGCAACGGCGACAAGCGTCCGATTTTAGATCCGGAATGGATACGGGAAAAACTGATTGACAGCGGGTTGTATCGAATGGAAGAACCGGAGAAATCGGAAGACGAGATGAGAGATATATGCGTTCTGGCTTTGGAAACGTATGGCGCGGACGCTCAGACGTTGATGGTATTTGAGGAAATGTCGGAGTTGCAAAAAGAACTGTGCAAACAGGCCAGAGGGATAGGAGATCGCATGGCTATCGTCGAGGAAATCGCGGATGTGGAAATTACGTTGGAACAGATGAAGATTCTCTATAATTGCGCCGCAATGGTGGAGAAATTCAAGATTGAAAAGTTAGAGCGATTGAAACGGAGCGTATTGGCCGAAATCGCAATGCGAAATACAGCGGAGGAGGAGAACGAACAATGAAAATCAAAAAGATTTATCTTGAAGCGGATGTTATGCGGACGATTCGCACAGGCGAAAAGACGCAAATACGAAATGTGATGGAACCTCAGCCGGAATTGGAAGAACTTTTGCCGTTTTGCGTCTTCTTCGGATCGGAAATCAAGGATAACGCGCCCTGCCGTCCGGGAGATATTCTGTGTTTACAGGAAAATGACCCGGCGTATGACGGTTACGGCGTATGCGCTTATGTAAAAGCTGTAAGGGCGGAACGGTTACAGGAAATTTCCCCGCTGGATATACGCGCCGAGGGAATCAATGCCCCGCAAAATGACGAATGGGATTGCGAAATGTCGGAAGAGGTCATGAATCAATTCGCGTTTGAAGAAGCGTGGGACAAGCTGGCCGAAAGCAAGAATCTGAATCAGTATCGCTGGGAGAATAATCCGTGGGTATGGGTTATTGAGTTTGAGCGGATGAACGGAAAAGAGGCGGCGTAATGACTCGGACAAAGATAGACTGGGCGGATTATTCTTGGAATCCCGTAACCGGCTGTTACCATGATTGCCCGTATTGTTACGCCCGGAGAATCGCGGAGCGGTTCGGAGGATACGCGAAAGCCGAGGCGCAGTTGGAAACGCTTTTTCCGTATGACGCGGAAAAAGAGAGCGCGGCGAAAATTCACGAAATCGGCGGCAATTTATTTCCGTTGTACTATAAAGCGGACGGAAAAACCGCGCCGTTTCCGTTCAAGTTCGAGCCGACTTTGAATTTTGGCAAATTGTACGAACCGGCGAAAATGAAAAAGCCGCAGACGATTTTTGTCGGTTCGATGACTGACCTGTTCGGCGACTGGACGCCGAACGAATGGATCAAGAGCGTATTTGACGCTTGCAAGACCGCGCCGTGGCACAGATATTTGTTCCTGACAAAAAATCCGGCGCGATATGGGAAACTGTATAAATCCGGACTTTTGCCGAAAGGGGAAAATTTCTGGTTTGGCGCGTCGGCGACGGATCACAAGTCTTACGAGTACGCGATTGAAAATTTATCCGCCGTCCGGAACAATTTTATTTCCGCCGAGCCGCTTTTAGGGCGTCTTGATTTGTGGAATATCCATGTAAGCAAAGGCTGGCCGAAATGGTTGATTTTAGGCGCGGAAACCGGAAATCGCAAAAAGAAAGTCATTCCAAATGTCAGCTGGATTCAAGAGGCGTTTATTTTTGCGAATGACCACAGAATACCGGTTTTCACAAAAGACAGCTTAAGTTCAATTATCGGTAAAAATAACATGAGGATGGAATATCCGTGGTAAGAGGGAAAATTTCATGAATAGCTATGACAGACAGGAAAATTCCGTATGATAAATCGAAAGGAAAGATGAATATGACAAAACGTGAGGCTGTCGTTC
>CAJOFP010000097.1:0-1691 GCA_905233795.1 uncultured Oscillibacter sp.
TCTTTTCTCGCATGGCGTCGGCCTCTTTCCGCGGGACTGTCTCAAAACGATTTTATAGTCCCGCTTTTCTTCCCGTTCTGATTCTTTGTTCAAATATTTTATTATATTTTTCAAATTATGAACATAATAGTATAATATTGGAACATTGTCAAGAGGCGTTTGTTCATATTTTGAACTTTTTCTTGACCTGATTGAATCGCCGTGCTAAAATTATAATCACGTCATCCGGAAAGGAGGTCGAAAATATGACGATTGGGGAACGTATTCGGCGGATACGGAAAGAAAACGGTCTGACGCTGGATAAATTTGGGGAACGCATTGGAATCGGCAAAGGCGCGGTCAGCATGATGGAAAGCGGCAAATCCAATATGACGAATCAAACGGCGTTGTCAATCTGCCGGGAGTTCGGCGTCTCGGAGGAATGGTTGAGAGACGGAACCGGCGATATGTACGCGCCGGAGCCGGAGGGCGCGGATTTAATCGCGCTCTTGTCGGACGAATATCATTTGACGACCGCGGATCGGGCGATTCTCAGCGTTTATCTGGAGCTTGGTCCGGACGGGCGGGACGCGGTTCGGCGTTACGCGGCGAAATTAATTGGCGCCGCGCTGGAAGACAGCGACAGCGTATCGCTTCCCTTAAGCGATGAGGAAATCGACGCGAAAACGGAGGCGTATACGCGGATGCCGAGACCGGTTTCCGGCGGCTTTGGCGAAAATGGCAAAGTCGGCTGAAATATTAATGATTGATATAATATATTTATAACCGCGTCGAAAAGCGTAAAAAAGCGCAAAAAAAGAGGGCGCGACGCGGGTCACGCTCTCTTTTAACACGGGATTATTTTTTCACGCGTTTTATATGCCTTTGATTGTATCGCTTTCACGTTTACGCGTTTGTATTTTATAATTATTCCGCGTCCATTTCATTTTTTAATTTTGATTTTTTAAATTTTTCTCTGTCGGCGTCATTCCAGCGATCCGACGCCTCTTTTCCCATTTTCTTAGTGCAATCCTTGGCTTTGCGGAACGATATAATAATACCGCTCAAATTTTCCTGAAGTGTCAGAGGCAATTCACGATAGCTGTCCATCATTTCGGCTTCTCGCGGGGATAAATCATAATTCATCTTTCATCATTCCTTATTGTATTTCAATTCGCGCAATTACCGGATCGCCATGAGTATAGGGTTTTTGTCCTTGCCATGATTTATATTTATATAATTAACATATTTTTCCACCGCTGTCAATCCTTAATTTTTGTCCCGATTTAATTTTTAATTTTTATTTTTTATTTTATTTATAATTTGATAACTTTCGGAAAGTATTTTTCACAAAACGGAACTTGTCTGACCGTAAAAGTTTGATCGCGCAAATATTCTAAAATGCCGGCGTCGTCCTGAAAATCAAAACGGATTTGATAGGCGCAAAGTAACTGCCGGGTTTCCCCGAAACGTCGGTTTATATCGCCGATGCCATATTTGCCGTCGCCCAGAATCGGACAGCCGATATGCGCCATGGATACGCGTATCTGATGGGTTCTGCCCGTATGCAGACGGCATTTGACAAGAGAAAGACAATCCTGATTATAAAATTCAGATTCTAAAACCTGATAATCCGTAAGCGCGTGTTTGGCTCCCGGAATTGGGCGCGTATAAAATTTAACTAATTTTTTATCCGGATTTTTATATAAATA
>CAJOFP010000097.1:1755-10839 GCA_905233795.1 uncultured Oscillibacter sp.
GTGTTTTTGTCAATGCGATTGCATAAGGCCGGGGCGAAAGCGTTTTCGCGTTCGGGATTCCATTCGCCTTTTTGATATAAATAAGCCTGAATATTATAAATCAACGTGTTTAATTTTTCCGATTCGTCCGCGTGGACGCTTAATCCGGCGGGTTTATTTAATAATATAATATTTTCGTCCTCCATGAGAATATCAAGACGCGGACGCCAATTTTTTAAATTTTCTAAAAATTTTAAATTTTTTGAATCACGCTGATTTTCACTCTTGTCAAAGAACTCATCATTGATATATAATCGCAATACGTCCCCGGTTTGTAAACGGGCGTCCCGTTTGGCGCCTTTGCCGTTGATTTTTACGCGTTTCAGGCGAATATATTTTTGCGCCAACGAGGACGGCAAACCCGGTATGGTTTTCGATAAAAATCTGTCGAGACGCTGTCCGGCGTCGTTTTTGGCGATTATAATTTCACGCATGAAAATTTCCCCCGCCTGTTATATTTTTGATATAATTTAGATTATAATAAAAATATTTATAATAAATAATTTTACAGGATTTTATATAAAATGTAAACAGGGAGGATAGAGAAAATAAAATGAAAGAATCGTCAGAGATATTATTATCCGCCATTCGGGACTGCGGCGCGTGGCTGCCGCGATTTAATAAAAAAGAATATGAATCGGCGTTTCAGGAGTACGACCGGCAATACGGTCACTGGTATCGCCGCGCTATTATAGACGCTGACGGGGATTTAAACGCGCTGGCGGAAAATTTATTAAACGAATTGGAAAGCGGCTGGAAGTCGGAACGGTTTTGGGGACGCGCTTCCCGGCGATTTGAGGAAAAAAGCATGGTAATTTGTTATCTTGCGCCGATGTTGCTGGAAAACGGCGATCAGGATTTCGCCGATATTTTAAAAAACGCGTGGAATCGACGCTGGCCGAAAAATAAATGGGATTATGTATCATGGCGGGAATTAAAAGACGGTTTTCCCGATAAAATTTTGGGTTTTCCCATATCATCATCACGCCGAAAATAAAATATATAAAATAAAGATAAAATAATAAATATAGATAAATAAAATCAGGAGGAAAGAAATATGCCTACGCGCCGCCCGTTGGCGGATGAGATTCGCCCGGAAAAAATAGAGGACATGGCGGGACAGACGCATTTATTGGCTCCCGGCGCGGTATTGAGAAGATTGATAGACGCCGGCGCGGATGTCAATATGATATTTTACGGGCCGTCCGGGACGGGCAAAACAACCGTGGCGAATATAATCGCAAGGCGGACGCAAAAAACTTTACGATGTCTGAACGCGACAACCGCGTCTTTGTCGGATATAAAAGAAATTATATCTGACGCCGGGACGCTGCTTGCCCCCGGCGGGATTTTGTTATATTTAGATGAAATTCAGTATTTTAATAAAAAGCAACAACAGAGTTTACTGGAATTTATGGAGGACGGGCGAATTACGCTGATCGCGTCCACGACGGAAAATCCGTATTTTTATATTTATGGCGCGTTATTATCCCGCGGGACTGTATTTGAGTTTAAGCCCGTATCGCCGGAGGAGACGGAAAAAGCGGTTTTAAGAGCGTTGGAAACGCAACGGGAAATTTATAAAAATCAGGATAATTTAATATTACGCTGGGAATCGGATTTGCCGGGATTAATTGCGCAATCGGGCGGCGGCGACGTGCGCAAGGCGATTAATATTGTAGAATTATTGACGCGGGCGGCGGTCATTTGACAAAAAAAGACGCGGAAGTATTGGCGCAAAATAATACTATGCGCTATGACAAAGGCGGCGACGCTATGTATGATATAGCGTCGGCGTTGATGAAATCGTTGCGGGGAAGCGATCCCGACGCGGCGTTGCATTATCTGGCGCGATGTCTGGAAGCCGGGGATTTAATCACGCCTTGCAGGAGATTGTTATCCTCGGCGAGTGAGGATATAGGCATGGCGTATCC
Source organism: uncultured Oscillibacter sp. (assembly GCA_905233795.1). GTDB lineage: Bacteria > Bacillota > Clostridia > Oscillospirales > Oscillospiraceae > Oscillibacter. The sequence goes on from CAJOFP010000097.1 coordinate 3,729, forward strand.
GCAAGCGGTTGCGATTGTGAAAGCGTGTGTCGATACGGCTATGCAGCCGCGCCGAAGTCAAACAGCGTCGTTATGGCGATAGATCATGCCATGTCGGATGTCAAAGCCGGAAAAACCGGCGATATTCCCCGCAATTTGCAAAATATTCACGCCGATACGACGGGATTTGATCATCGTCAAAATTATTTATATCCCCATGATTACCCGCGCCACTGGGTCAAACAGGATTATTTGCCGGATATATTAAAAGGCGTGAGATATTACGAATGGGGCGATAACAAATCCGAACAGGCCGCCAAAAATTATTGGGAGAATATTAAAAATAATTAAAATTTATAATATATTAAATAATATTGATATAATATTTGTTATGATGGATTTGCGATTACATGATAAAATCGAATTAAAAAAACCGCATCCGTGCGGCTCCAGACAGTGGGAAGTTTTACGCGTTGGGATGGATATAAAAATAAAATGTCTGAATTGCGGACGGGAACAGATGATTACGCGGTCTAAACTGGAAAAAAGCGTGAAAAAAGTAATTAATAATAATTAAATTAAATAATAAAATAAAAATTTAAAATTTAAAAATTGAGAGAGGAAGCAATATTATGAGCAAAAAAGCTATGCGTATTATGTGTCTGATTTTGGTGGGGGCCATGATTTTTGGTTTCGCGGCGACGATTATTGGCGCGTTGCTGTAATCGGCGCGGATATAATAAATTTTAGATTTTTCAGGAGGCATATATGCTGGAAGAAAACGCTGTCCGGGATAAAGTGGTGATTGCGGGATTGAAATCCCCGGTATTAAAATCGGACAGCGCCGACGATGAGAGTATGGACGAATTGTCCGCGCTGGTGGAGACGGCGGGCGGCGTCGTGGAGGGTATTGTATTGCAAAACCGTCCCGCGCCGGATCCAAGAAGTTTTATCGGCGAGGGCAAAGCGGAGGAAATCAAAGAGTATTGTAAAAATACTGAAGCGTCGATGGTGATTTTTGATAATAATCTTTCGCCGTCGCAAATGCGCGTTTTGACGGAATTGTTCGGCGTACAGGTTCTGGATCGCTGTGGATTGATTTTAGATATTTTCGCCCAAAGAGCCAAAACCAGAGAGGGAAGATTACAGGTTGAACTTGCGCAATATCAGTATTTATTGCCGCGATTGACGGGCATGTGGACGCATTTAGAGCGTCAGGCGGGGACAAGCGGTCGGGGGCCTATCGGATCGAAAGGCCCCGGCGAAACGCAGTTAGAGACGGATCGACGACATATCAGACGCAAAATTGACAAATTGCGTGAGGAATTGGACGACGTGCGGCGGGTTCGCGGCGTACAGAGACGCCAAAGACAAAAAAAAGAAATCCCGGTCGCGGCGATTGTGGGCTATACGAACGCCGGGAAATCGACGCTGTTAAATTATTTAACCGGCGCGGCGATTCCCGCGAATAATAGATTGTTTGACACGCTGGACACGACATCGCGCTTGCTTCGTCTGCCGGACAAGCGTGATATAATTATCAGCGATACGGTAGGATTTATCAGAAAACTGCCGCACCAGTTAATAGAAGCGTTCAAAGCGACGCTTGAGGAATTGGAATACGCGGATTTAATTTTAAATGTAATGGATATATCGCACCCGGAGTGGAAGAATCAAAGCCAAGTGGTAGAGGATTTAATATCGGAACTGGGCGCGGGGGAACTGCCCCGGATTGATATATTAAATAAAATCGACGCGTTGCCGGAAGATGAGATTTTGCCGCGAGGCCCGGATATTTGTCCGATTTCCGCCCGAACCGGAGAGGGAACAGAGAATTTATTAAACATGATCGCAAAGCGTCTGGATCGGGGATTGAGGCGCGTAAAATTGCTTGTGCCGTATGATCGCGGCGGCATATTGGAATTATTATACCGTGAAAGCGAAGTGGAGCGGGTCGATTACGGCGAACGGATTGCAATCACGGCGATTTGTTCCCCGGAAATTTACGGACAGGGCAGGCAATATCTCGCGCCGGAAGAAGTTGAAGAGAATGAAAATAATAGATAAAATGAAAACGGGTATAAAATAACGCCGGAAAAGAGCGAATTATATTATATAATAAAAGAGCGAATATAATATATGGATAATAATAATCAATATTGGATTCCGGCGGGGGAAGCCGTCAGCGAATTTACGGAAAAACGCTCCAGATTTATCGGGCAGATACGGCCTGTCAACAGTGAGGCGGACGCGCGGCGATTTCTGGATGAAATACGAAAAAAACACCGTGACGCCCGGCATAACTGCTGGTGTTATATTATCCAGTCAGACGGGATGATAATTCGATGCTCGGACGACGGAGAGCCTCAAGGGACAGCCGGACAGCCGATTTTACAGGTTTTTCAACGCCGTGAAGTAGTAAATTTATGCTGTGTCGTCACGCGCTATTTCGGCGGCGTATTATTGGGCGCGGGGGGATTGACAAGAGCTTACGCGAGAGCCGCCAAAGACGTATTGGACGCGGCGGGCGTTATCCGTATGGAATTATGGACGGAATGGGAAGTAATTTGCCCATACGCGGTTTTAGAGCGTGTGAAACAGGACGCGGCGATGCGCGGATGTGGTTTTAAAACTCGCGTTTCCGTCGGACAAAGAACGCGATTTTATGGCGCGTGTACGGGAAATCGCCGGGATTTCGTTAAAATCCGTCGGCGAATCCCGACAACCGGCCATGTCTTGATAATATTATATAATTAATATAATTTATCGCGCCGTGAATAATATTAAAATAATAAAAATATTATTTAAAATAATCTAATTTGCGTTCCAGCCAGCCGAAAAAGAATGTTAATAAGCCGTTGAAAGTTAGAAAATAAATTCCCGTGCAGAATAAGGGCCAGATTAATCCCGAATAGCCGTGGGAGCCTTTTAAAAACGCGTATCCGGCCCAGATTAATTCCTGATAGGCGATAATGCGGGCTATGGAAGTATCTTTTATCAGCGTGATAATTTCATTGGACATGGGCGGGACAATGCGTTTGATCATTTGTAAGAGTGTGACGCGGAAAAAAATCTGTGATTTCGTCATGCCAAGCACAAGACCGGCTTCCCGTTGTCCGGCGGGGACGCTTTGAATCCCGCCGCGATAGATTTCGGAAAAATAACAGGCGTAATTAATAATAAACGCGATGGACGACGCCAAAAAGCGTCCGGCTTCCCCGGCGGGCCACGGACTGCGGCCCCGTATCGCGCCGGGAATATAGAATAAAATAATTAATTGCAGCATTAACGGCGAGCCGCGAATAATCCAGACGATAAACCGGCAAAATAAGCGGATTGGCCGGAAATTGGCGTTGAATTTCCGCGGCCAAGAGCCGTCATCCGGGTTACGGGCCAAGAATCCGAACGGCGCCCACTGGTTCATGGAGCCAAAGCAAATAATCAATCCCAGCGGAATCGCGCCCAGAAGCGTTACGGCGAATAGTTTTAAAGACGATAAAAAGCCGACATTCAACGCGCCGATTACAGTGACAAACAAAGCGAATCACGCCTTTCTGAAATTTTATAAAATTTTATAAATTTAAAATTAATATAAATAATATAAAAAATTATATTTTATATTTTAAAAATTATTTTATTTCGCGCAATCTTGATTCAATTCGATTCATTTCGCTTTTTGAAAGGCCCCGGCGGATTCGCTTCCGTCGGGGCCGCAAACATGTTTATTTATTTTAATTTTAATTTTAAAATTCCGCGTCTTGTTGTTTAATCGCTTTATTATTGCGCAATTAACGCGTCGGCGATGCCGTAAGTCTCGGCGAGAGCCTGCATGGTTCCGTCCTGATACGCGTCATGGAAGAAATTATTCAACGCCTCAGCCATGTCAGACCCTTTGCGGAATCCGACGCCGTATTCTTCGGAACTTAAAACGACCGTGTCGGTCAAATCCGCGTAACTGGTGCCTTCGCCCGTCATGGCCCGCGCCATTAAGTAATCAATAATCGCGGCGTCAGCCGTGCCGGACGCGACTTCCAATAACGCTGTCGCCTGATCGGCTACCGCGGTATAATTGAAATTATTTTCCTCCGCCTGTGTCTGTCCGGTGGAGCCCGATTCCACGGCGAACGTGGCCGCGCTTAAATCTTCTATCGTCGCTTCAGGATTCGCGTAAGCCGCGGAACTGGCAGCCGGTACCACGACGACTTGCGCGTTATTAAAATAAGCCCGTGAGCATTCCAAAGAGCTTAATACTTCTTCCGTCAGCGTCATGCCGTTCCAGACGACATCGACAGTCCGTCCTTTCAATTCAAATACTTTATTGTCCCAGTCCGTGATAATCTGGAACACCGGCTCCACGCCCAGACTTTCCGCGAACGCCCGCGCCATATCCGCGTCAAATCCGATCCAGTTTCCGGCGTCGTCCTGATAATCCATCGGCTCAAATTCCGTAATGCCGACAATCAGCGTGCCTTTGTCCTGTACATACGCGAGATCAGACGCCGCGTCGGTTTCCTCCGCGCTGTTTTCGACTTCTTCCGCGTCTTGCGTCGCGGCGTCCGTATCGGCGACGCCGCTTTCGTCATTCGCGTTTTCATTTCCGGCGTTACCGGAGTTTCCGCAGGACGCCAGCGACAACATCAGCGCAAGCGTCAATACAACGGCCAATACACGCGCAAGGGGCGATTTCTTTTCCATTTTCATCCGTTTTTCCTCCAAAATGCGGGCATTATTGATTATTATCCTCCCGCGATATAGCTTTAACAGTTTACCATGCTGAATTAAACCTGTAAAGAGCAATATTTATAAAACAAATAATAAAATTTATCGCGCTTTTATAAAATTTATACAATATTATAAAAATAATTATAAAAATAAAAATCCGCCTATATCGGCGAATATTTATTCTTTTATTCTCTTTTGCGCTTTTTTACGCTTTCTTACGCTTCTTGACAAGAATTTTTTGATTTTGTATACTGCAATCCGAAACGCTTTTATAACGCTGTTTAGCGCTTTTATACCGCGTTTATCATACGAAAGGCGGCGTTTGATTTTGAAAGATAATTTTAATATAAAAAATTTAAAAACTATTATTTTCCCGATAATCTGTATTATTTGCGCGGTTTATCTGCAATTTTTACAGATACAGTTCAGTATCCGGGATTATCTCGCGTATTTTTTCGATCTGAAATTTTTATTTTTATTATTGAATCTGGCGGCGGTTTTCGCGCTTGATTTGCTGTTTTTTATCATCACGCGTCGATGGTCCGTCGCGCTGTGTTTCAGTTGTGTGATATGCGCGATTATGGGAATAGGCAATTATCATGTGACGGCGTATCACGGTTATCCGTTATTTCCAAGCGTAATGGCGAACGCCGGAGCCGCGATGAATGTCATGTCCGGCTATCGGCCTATTATTGACGCCCGTTTCTGGATTATTTTATTGATTACGCTGGCGCAATTCTGTTTGATCCGGATTTTACGCGTATGGGAAAAGAAAAATAAAAATAATAATAAAAATGATATTTCGCGTTCGATTCGCGTATGGACGCCGCCGGTCGCGTTGCTTTGCGATATTTTGATTATCGGCGCGATTGTATTTTCATTTCATAGCGCGCTTGTGTCTTCCTCAACGGGAGAAGCCATTTGTCAATACGGTTTTCCGGCGTGTTTTCTGGATGATTTGAAATATACGCTCTATCCCTGTCAGGCGCCGGAGGGCTATACGCCTGAAGCGCTCGCGGATTTGTTAGATTCTTCATCCATGACAGATAATATAAATAATAATAATTTATATAATTTAGATAGTAATCTAAATAATAAATTAGATAATAATAATTTAATTGAAAAGCCGGATATAATTATAATTTTAAATGAGACGTTTTGCGATTTGAGTATTTACGCGGATTTAAAACCGGATAATCAGGATTATATGCGAAAATTTTATAACATTCCCGGCGCCGTATACGGTCACGCGATTACGCCCGGCATTGGCGGCGGAACAAATAACGCCGAATTTGAGTTGCTGACCGGAAATTCTATGATATTATTAAAACGCACTTCGCCTTTTCAGTATTTGAATTTTCAAAAAGTCGGCGTCAATCTCGCGCAATATCTGGGGAAATTGGGTTATATATCCGCCGCTATGCACGACAGGGACGGGCATAATTACGCCAGAGGCAAAGCCTATCCCGCGATGGGTTTTGATACGGTTTTATTAGGGCCGGAAAACTTTCCCGATGTGGGCTCGAATGGCAATCGTATGGCGCTGGATACACGCGATTATGATTATTTAATCCGTCAATATGAGAATATGCCGTCTGACGCGCCGCGATTTGTATATTTACTGACTTATCAGAATCACGGCGGATGGGAACAGAATCCTGATGATTTCGATACCGTCCACACGGGCGACGATTTCGGCGAATTTACGGACGATATAAACGAATATATGAGCACTGTCAAATTATCTTGTGACGCGTTCCGGGGTTTGATTGATTATTTTTCCCAGTCGAACCGTCCTGTGATTGTGTTTATGACCGGGGATCACGCGCCCAGTTTTATCAGCGATCTGCCGGGCAAATCCGCTTTTTCCAATCTGGAGGAACGGATTGTAAAGCGAACGACGCCTTATGTGATTTATAATAATTACGGCGCGGATTTTTCCGATATATTTTCCGGGACGTATCAATATGCCAGTATGTTTATGTTCGCGCCGGAGATTATTAAACTCGCGGGCTTGCCGTTGACGGATTATTATCAGGATATTTTAAATATGCGTTCCGCGTTTCCGGTTCTGACAAGCGATTCTATTTGTATGAACGCGGATGGGGATTTGAATTTATACAGCGCGGATAATAATTTAAATAATAATAATTTAATCAAAAAATATTTATATCTGGAATACAACGGTCTGACCTCCGGGGATGATGAAAATTATAAATTTTATTATCTGCCGTAAAAATTTTTAGAAATAAATTAAAATAAATTAAAAATATATAAAAATAAAATGGGGGCGCCGCGTATGGCGAAACTGACGGCTGATTTTTATAACGCCGATACGGTGGACACGGCCCGCCGTTTATTAGGGAAAATTCTGGTCCGGCGTATGGAAAACAGTAATAAAATTTTAGCC
>CAJOFP010000098.1:0-5935 GCA_905233795.1 uncultured Oscillibacter sp.
TCGCTTTTATATAATCCACATAGACGGCGATTTCGGTGAAATGAACGTGCGGAGCGAATATCAACAGGAAGAACCCTATCGGACGCTCGCGGAGGCGTTGGAATACGATCAGACTTTTTATGATTACGAAAATATCACGGGAACCGTCGTGGGATTATACTGCCCGCCTTATATGGACCGTCTGAACGCGACGGGATGGCATTTGCATTTCATATCCGAAGATCGGACGAAAGGCGGTCATGTGCTGGGACTGTCTGTCGTGATGGCGCAACTTTCTTTTGATATTACCGACGGTTTTCAAATGCTCTTGCCCGAAACGGATATGTTCGCCGGATTTGATTTGACGGTTGACCAGTCGGAAGATATTGAAAAAGTGGAAACGAACGTCAGCCGGGATGACGCGTAAGACGCGCCGCGATTATTTATTTATATTTCTCACAATCAAGACTTGAAATAATAAAATAATAAAAATAAAACCGCCGCGCCTGATTTCTGACGCGGCGATTTATTATTTTTTATAATTAATAATTTTAATAATATTTATATTTTATAATAATTTAAAATTTGCCGCTTGAGGACGATCCGCCGTCGCTTCGGATTGTAGTTCCTCCGCCTCCGCCGCCGGAATGGCCGCCGCTGTGATTTTCTTCTTTTTGAATCTTGACGCGGCTTTCCGTCGTATGGGTGAATCTGTCATCCCGGACACGCAGACGGAACCCGCCCGACGGGATATAATTCCCCGCGCTCGCCGCCTTTCTGACGGTTTTCATACGCGATTTCATACCCATACAAATCAAGCCGGAAATCAGACAGGGTAAACCCGTAAACGTCAATATATTCCAGATGGTCAAAGGCTGGGGCGGATACTCGTGATAGCCGCTTTCATCGACATAGCCGTCTTGATAATCATCAACGGCCATTCCCGTATTGGCCTGTTTTAAATAATTCTCCACGCCGTTCAAATAATCCGCGAAACCCTGATAGAAATTATTTTCCCGGAAATCGTCAAGAAAATAATTGTCGGCGAGAGAATATTTGCCGGAATCCGTAAACGCCGTATTGCCATAGCCGTAAGCGTATAACGCGTAATCCCGGTCGCCTATGCTTAATAATAATAACAATCCGTTGCGATCCGCGCCCACGCCGAAATTACGCTCATGATATAAATTCGCCGCGCAGTCCTCCACGTCATTCCAGCCGTAAATCAGATAATCCGGTGTGATAATAATATACGCCCCGAAATCATATTCCGCCGCGATTCGTCCGGCTATACGCTCCAATTCGCCGCGGTTCTCATCCGAAATTAAATTCGCCTCGTCAAATATATAATTATAATTATTATTTTCCAGCGCGAACGCGAACGGCGTATAAAATACGCAGGATATAAACAGCATATACAGCGCGGCGCATAACGGGATTAATTTGATTAATTTCTTACCCGGCATATTATTTTTATTATTTTTAATATTTTTAATAAATTTCATGTCCGCCGCGCCCCCTTACAGGTATAAAAGCCAGTAAATCAACGCGCCAAGCGGCGCCGCGATGGCCGCGAATGTCAGCCAGAATTTGCCCCAGCTGATAGGCAAATCCCCGACCATTTTTCCGGTCTGTCCGTTCATGGCGAATAAAAAGTCTTTTCCGCCCCATTTCGTATTTAACATATAAACCGGCATTAACGCGTAACTGACTTTGCCGCGCCGTAATTTTATATTGCTCCGCGTAATGGAGATAGAATCATAACCCGTGACCGTGTTTTCCAGCTCTCTCAAAGCCGTGTTTTCACATCGTTTGTCAGCCCGTTTGGCGCAGTCCTGAACCGATACGTCATATCTGTCCGCCAGATAGCCCGGCAGATACGCCGTCGAGAACGCTTTCAAATCTTGATAATCATACGGCTCTATCGAATCCATATGATCATCCGGCATTTTGCTGGACGCGTCCACGGGGACTTTCTCAAATCGAATATCCCCGGCGCGCCGGACATCAAAATGCCGCGTGACAGTTACTTCGTAATCGCCCTCCCGATGGCTGGACGATCTGGTCGCGTGAAATTCGGCGTCAGCGTCGGCGACGCCGTCATAAAGCCAGAACGGGACGTAAACGCCCTGTATTTTCTCTATATGATTCTGACTGGTAAACGCGCTCGGCAAAAACGGACGGCCTTTGTAATGCTTTTTCAAAGCCGCTTCCGCCGCTTTTTGATCCAATTTAAACGGGATTACAAAATCCGGCTTCAACGTCCCGGAAAACTGTCCCGGCACTATAGTCGGATTGCCGCAATACGGACAGCTTGTCGCCGCCGTGGACGCGTCGCAGATTAATTCCGCGCCGCAGGACGGGCAGTTATAACTATGCAGTCCGTCCTCGTTCCAGTTCTGATTTAACCCGGACGTATCCCAGTTATCGCCGTTATTATTATTTTTATTTTTATTATCCTGCTTATTTTTCGCGTTTTCTTTTTGAAAGGCGTCACTCGCTTTTGCGTCTTTCTCCGCCATGAGCGCTTCTATATCCGCGATGTTATACACGCTTCCGCAGTAATCGCATTGCAGTTTCCCGGACGCGCCCACAAAATGCAGGGGGCCGGTACACGCGGGGCATTGATAATTCGTCACTTGCGCGGGCATATCTTTTCACTTCCTTTTCATCGTCTGATTATAAAAATTTAATTATAAAAATCCCGCCGCCGCGCTTGCTGTGACAGATTGCCAAGACCGCGAAGCGGCTGGGGATTTTTTTTATTTATATATTTTTAATTCCAGAAGTCCGTCGGGACAGTGACGCCAAATTCATGCGCTTTATACGTCGGATTCTTGCCCATATCGCGCTGCGCGACGTAATCATCCAGCGCGTTATAGGCGACGCGGCCCAGAATCACGCATACGGGTATATTGATAATCGCCAGAACGCATTGGAAAACGTCGGCCAAATCCCACGCGAAGCCGAATTTTAAAATCGCGCCGATAAAAATTAAAATCGCGCCGATCACACGGGCAATGGTCATAAATTTTTTCGACGGAACTTGTTTTAAAATATACGCGAAACAGTTTTCGACGTAATAGAAATTGCCAAGTAAAGTCGTGAACGCGAAGAGCAATAAAGCGACGACGATGAAAACGGGCCCGGCGGCGCCGAACGTCGCCGACAAAGCCGCTTGGACATACGGCGCGCCCGCGAACGTGTCATCCGGGCGGGGCAGTACGCCGGAACTTAAACACATAAACGCCGTCGCCGTGCATAATAACAGCGTGTCGATAAAGACGGAAAGCATTTGCACAAGTCCCTGTTTGACCGGGTGGGAGACATCCGCCGCCGCCGCCGCGTTCGGCGCGGAACCCATGCCGGCTTCGTTGGAATATAAGCCGCGCTTAAACCCGTACATGAGACAGGAACCCATGAAACCGCCGAAAATCGCCTTAAAATTAAACGCGTCTGAAAAAATCATGGCGAACATGGCGGGGATATTTTTAATATTTAAAAGCATGGCGATTAAAGCCAATAATACATATAAAACGCCCATAATCGGAACAAGAGTTCCCGTGACTTTCACGACGCGCTGTCCGCCGCCCAGAATGCAATACAAAAACGCGGCGGCGATTAAAAATCCGATAATCGCCGGGGTAGTAATCGCAATCGGGCCGAGTTCAAGCCGGAAATTATAAAATTTAAAACCCGAAAAGGCGGATTGCAGATTATACGCGCAGAGCATATTATAACCCACGGCGTAACAGCCAATCAACGCGATTGAGAATATAACCGCGAGCAGACGGCTATGTAAAGCCGCTTCGATGTAATACGCCGGGCCGCCGTAAGAACCGCCGTTGGGATCGCGTTTTTTGTACACTTGCGCGAGCGTCGATTCGACAAACGCCGACGCGCCGCCCAGAACCGCCGTGACCCACATCCAGAACACCGCGCCGGGGCCGCCCATGCACAACGCTGAAGAAACGCCGATAATATTACCGGTTCCCACACGGGACGCGGTTGAGATCATCAACGCGCCGAAAGACGAGATCGCGCCGTCCGTGGCGGGCTTTTCGGCGACAACCCGGATAGACTCACGAAATAACCGTAATTGCGGCAGTCCGGTTCGGATTGTGAAATACAATCCGCCGCAGAATAACAAGAACGCCAGCGGCCATCCGGTCAGATAGAGCAAAAAATCCCATAAGAACATAAACGCACCTCTTTTTATTATATTTTTTATATATTTTTATATAATATTTTATAATTATAATACGCCGCGCATACGGAAAGAATCATCCGCTTTTTTCATCGTATCGCGCAGGAAAACAATGCTTAACGCGAGCGACACGCCCTCGGCGATTACGAACGCGAACCAGACAAGATTTAAATTCCCGGTCTGGGCCAGTAACCACGCCGACGGCAACAGCGCCAATAACTGACGGCATACCGAGACAATCAAGCTATAAAACGGATTGCCAATCGCCTGACAGACGGATCCGGCGATGATACAGAATCCCGCCAGCGGGAAGCATAAACTGATAATGCGTAAGGCGACAATCCCAATAGATAACATTTCCTGATAACTTGCCGTCGCGCCCTCTTCGGGTTTGAATAACGCCATTAACGCGCCGGGAAATAATTGAAATACAAGCAAGCCGCATGTCATTTTAATCGCTCCGGCTTCGCCGCGCCGTAATTGTAAGACACAATCGGCACCATGCCATTATTTAAACCGAAAACGGGCATAAATATAAAACTTTGCAATTTAAAATAAATCCCGAATACAGCCGTCGCCGCTTCCGTGAAAGAAATTAAAATGCGATTCAGGAAGAAATTCATGACAGACCCAATCGCCATCATGAGAATGGACGGGAAGCCGATTCGATAAATTTCTTTTATGACAATCAAATCCCACCGGGCGATCAATTTCATTTTTATACTAATATCCGGGTTGTGATATAAATTCAAATATAACGCCAGACACGCGGCGATTACCTGTCCAATTACCGTAGCGACCGCCGCGCCCGCGACTTCCAATCTTGGCGCGCCGAATAAGCCGAGAATTAAAATCGGGTCTAAAATCATATTAATAACAGCTCCGGTAATTTGTGACGCCATTGAAAGCGCAGTCCGACCCGTGGATTGTAACAATCTTTCAAAGCAAAGCTGTCCGAACACGCCGAAGCACAAGCCGAGACAAATACTTGTATAACTCGCGCCGTAGTTAATAATTTGCGGATTGTCCGTCAGTAACATGAAAAACGGACGGGATAAAAACAAGCCGATTAAAGCGAATACAACCGCGCTGCAAATATATAAAAATATGCCGGTATTCGCGGCCTTATCCGCCATATCCTGTTTTTTCTCCCCCAGCGAACGCGATAATAAAGCGTTCATGCCGACGCCCGTCCCGCCGCCGATTGAGAACATTAAATTTTGCAACGGGAACGCGAGCGACACGGCGTTGAGGGCGTCCTGACCCAGTTTCGCCACCCAAAAACTATCCACGACGTTATAAAGCGCCTGAAACAACATCGACGCCATCATGGGTAACGCCATACCCGCTAATAATCTGCCTACGGGCATGACACCCATTTTATTTTCACGCGTATTATTTTTTTTATTATCTTCCTGAGCCATCGGAAACACCCCCTGATCTATAAAATTATAAAATAAATTTAAATTTTTTAATTTATTTTATATAAAAGCTCAAATTTTTATTTATTTTATTATTATTTTTATTATTTATATTTTATTTATATTATTAATTAAAAATTAATTAAAAACGATTTTACGCGCCATATCGTCCGCCTGTTCCTGACCCAAGAAATAGGCGATAATCGCCAAGCCAAATTCAATCGCCGTCCCCATGCCGCGACTGGTAATAATATTCCCGTCTTTCACGACGGATTGAGTAACTATATTCGCGCCTGTCAATTTTTCTTCCAGTCCGGGATAACAAATC
>CAJOFP010000098.1:6017-6490 GCA_905233795.1 uncultured Oscillibacter sp.
CCGCCGGGTAAAATAATCCCGTCATATTCCTGTAAATTTATTTCCGTGATATTTTTATCCGCCTCAAACGCGATCCCGTGACTGCCCCGAACCTGTAAGCCGTCTTTTACATCTTTTATCGCAAGCATATCAATTTCAATCCCGGCGCGGCGCAGTAAATCCACAACCGTCAATCCCTCAATTTCCTCACAGCCGTCCGCCATAAAAATCGCCGTCTTTTTTATATTTTTTATACCCGTATCCGCCATGATTTCTCCTGCCTTTCCGTATTTTCACGCGCACATCTTTATTTAAATAAAATTTAATTTTATCATTTTTAAATATTATCAGACTATCCCCGGCCATGCGAGACAGCCGGGGAGACGGAAAAAACATGAGCGAGACTGTAAGCCGGGTTCTGTATCTGACGGTCATCTATCTGGGCGCACTGTCGCCAATACGCTCAAGCCACCTCCGGGAAGCGACCGGGCCGG
>CAJOFP010000099.1 GCA_905233795.1 uncultured Oscillibacter sp.
TTATATCTTTTAGTAGAGTTAGTAAGCTCTTCAAGTATCATTATTCTCGCGTTCCTCCGCCACTTTCTCTTCGTCCCGGACGCTAAGCGGCTAAGCGGCGTCCGGGACTGTTGGCTTATTTCGCTTTTATTCCATGTTTCACACGATCACGTTCTTCCGCTCTCTTCGCGTTATTCCATTTCTCCATAGTTCCGACCAAATAGCCCGTAATCCGGCGAATGCGTTCAAAACGCACGTCTTTACCTAATTTTTCACTCATATATTTTCGCTTCCTCTTGATTTACTTATAAATTTCTTGAAATATCGGGGCTTCCGGATGAGTTTTTCTTAAAAATTCGATTTTCTCTTTTGGAATATCCTCCCCCTCACGGCGTCCGCAACGCGGACACACGTCGCCGATCACGCCGACATAGCCACAGACCGGATCACGGTCAACGGGATGATTGATACTGCCGTAACCGATATTGCATTCTTTCATCCAGCGGACTATAGATTCAAACGCCTCGACATTTTGCGCCGTGTCGCCGTCCAGTTCGATATAACTGATATGACCGGCGTTGCATAAGGCGTGATACGGGGCTTCTAACTGGATTTTTTTATAAGCTGATATGGGATACCAGACCGGAATATGAAACGAATTAGTATAATAATCCCGATCCGTCACGCCCGGAATAGACCCGTAACGCTTCTGATCCATACGGATAAATCTGCCGGACAATCCCTCGGCGGGGGTGGCTAAAAGCGTGAAATTCATGCGTTTTTCCCGCGAGATTTTATCGCAATATTCGCGCATAAATTTAATAATTTCCAGTCCCTTTTCCTGCGCTTTTTCACTTTGTCCGTGATGTTCGCCGTATAACGCCGTTAAAGTCTCGGCAAGACCGATAAAGCCTATGGACAAAGTTCCATGTTTTAAAACGTCGCGGATATTATCTTCCTGATTCAGCTTGTCCGAATCGAGCCAGACGCCCTGTCCCATCAGGAACGGGAAATTATACACGCATTTTCCGGCTTGTATCTCAAATCTGTCTAATAACTGATTTTTGACCAGTTCCAGCATATTTTCTAATTTTTGATAGAAAATTTCTTCGTCGCCGTGGCTTTCGATGGCCAGACGCGGTAAATTAATCGACGTAAAAGACAGATTGCCTCTGGAATACGCTATTTGCTGTTCGGGGTCGTACACGTTGCCCATGACGCGAGTGCGACAGCCCATTGTGGCGACTTCCGTTTCGGGATGTCCGGGCTTGTAATATTGCAAGTTATACGGCGCGTCTAAAAATACAAAATTGGGAAATAATCTTTTTGCGCTGACTTTACAGCTTAATTTGAACAAATCATAATTTATATCGCCCGGATTATAATTCACGCCCTCTTTGACTTTAAATATATGAATCGGGAAAATACACGTTTCACCGTGACCAAGACCGGCGTCAAGCGCGAGTAAAATATTTCTAATCGCCATACGCCCTTCGGGTGAAACGTCCGTGCCGTAATTGATAGAGCTGAACGGCGTCTGGGCGCCGGCGCGGGAGTGCATCGTATTTAAATTATGCACAAATCCCTCCATCGCCTGATAAGTGTCCCGATCCGTCGATTTCCACGCCCGTTTTCTCACCCGCGCCGCTAAATTTTCCGCGTCTTGAATATTAATATTAAAAACTTCCTGTAATTTTTTAATAATAAATTTATCAAATTCCGGCGCGTTTTCCAGTTTCGGCGGCTCCCCTGTAATTTGTTCAGCTTTTTGAATAATATTAATTATATCATCTTCCAAGCCGTCTTGATTTAATACAAATTCGACGGCTTCGGTTAAAATATGCCGATACGCGGATTGAAAAGTTTTGGCGATACCCTCCGCCATGCCGTAATCGAAATTGGGAATGGACTGTCCGCCGTGCTGGTCGTTTTGATTAGATTGAATCGCAATCGCCGCCAACGCCGCGTAACTCTGTATGCTTTGCGGCTCGCGTAAATAGCCGTGACCGGTTGAGAATCCGCCGTGAAATAATTTTAATATATCAATCTGACAACAGGTCGTTGTAAGCGAATAAAAATCAAAATCATGGATATGAATCGCGCCGTCCCGATAGGCTTTGGCGTGTTCGGGACGCAATAAATAAATCTCGTTATACGCTTTCGCGCCCGCCGCGCCGATCTGTAACATGGACCCCATCGCCGTGTTGCCGTCGATATTGGCGTTATCGCGTTTCATATCGCTGGCGCGGGCGTCTACGCGTGTGATTTCGTCAATCGTTTTCATTAAATTCGCGCTGGCGTCACGGGCGCGGGCTCGCGTATAGCGATATGTGATATAATGCCGCGCCACTTCCCACGCCCCGCGATTCATAATCTGATCTTCCACGAAATCCTGTATTTCTTCCACAGACGGCGGGTGATCCAGTTCCATACAATCCAGTTCCACCCGCTCGGCGATACGCCGGATTTGCGTCGGCGTCATGCGGAACGGCTCGTCCACCGTTCGATTGGCCTTTTCAATCGCCGCGAGAATTTTATTTAAATCAAATTCCGTCTCAACGCCGTTCCGTTTGGTTACGGTCATCCGCCCCACTCCCCGCTTTATTATATTTTTAATAATATTTTTAATATTTTTATCTTTCCAGAATTTCTTGATATTTGATTGCCGTCTTGTAAATAACACAAAATATTGAAATATGATTGATTATACCACACTATATATAGTATTCGCAATACGCATTTTTCACAAATTTCATGAGATTACCGGAAAGCGCGGGAAACAGCGGGAAAAGCGGGACGATTGCCAAAAAAGCGGTACGCGAAAAGGGGAGATAAGCTGACAGACTTTTATTTGAAATCATCAAAGCTCCCTGTTCGGACAAAATTTTCTGTCATTACGCTGAAAATCTCGCCGCAAATTTTTTCACGGTATGAATTTTCCGGTTTTTATTCTATCATAAAAATTTATATAATAATCTCCCGTAAAATTTATATCAAAATCCCCGGCGGATTTTTTTATCCCGCCGGGAATTTATATTTTTATTTATATTTTTATATTTTTATTTTCAAGCCGTGTCGCCCTCAGGGAGTTTAATCGTCACAACCGCCCCGCCGCCGGACGCGTTGCCAATGATAAACTCTCCGCCGTGGCGCGTTACGATTTCCTCACAGACCGCCAGTCCGATTCCGTTGCCCCGCGCTTTCGACGAGCCTTTATAGAATTTCTGTTTGACGAACGGCAATTCCTCTTCGGGAATGCCCGGCCCGTAATCCCGGATTTTCACAATCTGACTGCCGTTTTCACGCCGTAACGACGCGCTGATTTTCTTACCCGCTCCGCCGTGTTTGGCGGCGTTGTCCAGTACATTGCAAAAAACCTGTTTCAATCGCTCCGGATCGCCCGGAATCGGCGGGAATATCTCTTCATCCACTTCATAATCCAGCGTGATCCCCTCTTGTTTGAATAACTCCCGATAAGTAAAAATAGCGTCCTCAAATTCCGGCTGTAATTCCATCTGTTCGATTCTGAGCGTAAATCTTCCGTCCTCCATGCGCGAAAACGCCAGCAACTCTTCCACCATGTTCGACAATCGCCGCGTTTCGTTTAATATAATTCTAATCCCGCGCCGCATTTGTACCGGATCGCCCGCCGGATCGCCCAAAATCGTTTCGCCCCATCCGTTGATCGCCGTCAGCGGCGTGCGTAATTCATGTGACACGGAAGATATAAACTCCGATTTCATTTTTTCATTTTGGCTGATTTTCATCGACATGTGATTAATGCCCTGTACCAGTTCGCCCAGTTCATCGGGATAGCTCTTTTCAATCGTATAGCCGTAAGACCCGGACGAAATTCTTTTGGCGGCGTCCGTGACTTCCACAACCGGCTCGACGACGTTATTAATAAATAAAAAATTCGACGCGATAACCAAAAACAAGCATAACAGCGCGATTAAAAAAACAGCGAGACAAGCCATTGAAACCTGTCGATTGACCCATTTTAAAGACGTAACCACGCGCAGCGCGCCGCGCACGCGTCCCCCGAACACCAGCGGATGAGATACCGCCATGATAGATTCTCCCGTTTCCGGGTCCATGCCGCGAAACGCCGTCATGATATTATTCGTCAAAGCTCCGTTTATATCATCCGTCGTCGGCAGACTTCCCGCCGTCAATCCCGATGTCGATACAATAATTCTGCCGCTCGCGTTCGTGAACTGCAATTCCAGACGGCTTCTGTCCTCGAATCGATCCGCCGCCTGTACGGCGCGCAGGTTATAACTCGCGTAACCGTTCCCCATGAAATATTCGTTAAAAGAATTGGCGATCGCCTGCGCCCGCGTTTCCAATCCCTTTTGAATCGTCCCGAAATAATAATTGGAAATCCCCACGAAAAACAGAATCACGATAAATATCAAAATCGAACAGATCGGCGCGATTGTATTCAATATCCATCTCTGACGCAATCCCCGTATGCGCGGCGAACGCCATTTCCGAATATAATCTTTTATATTATTTTTTATATTATTTTTCATCATATTTTTTCCTTAACCGCCGAAACTCGCCCCCCGCCCCCTTATGAAAATCAGGGACAGGGGAGAGGTTCTGAAAATAAAAAAATAAAAAAATAAATAAAATGAAAATGTCATTAAAATTGGATATTGCCTTTTTGAACGGGTTCCGTGCGCCGCCGTCTGATTGTCTGTTCCTGTGGCGCTTCCGTCACGGGCGCTTTGTTGATTGTCTGTTCCCGTCTCGCTTCCGTCACAGGCGCCTTGCGGTACGGCGATTTTTCGCCAAAAAGGTTATCCGGTTTGAGCGCGTCCTGTAAATCCTTGCCCTGAAGATTTTGCAATTTATCCTTGCCGGGCAGATACTTTTTCGTCAGCCTGTCCGCCTCTTTCAGACCGCGTTCCCCAACTCTTTCAAACGCTTTCGGCACGCCGATCTGTTTGGCGCGGAAAATGGACGTTTCCGCCAGCACACAGGCTATTTTGTTATTCATCGTCTTCTGATCATCGCGCGCCATCGCGGATTCCTTCGCTACGTTCGCCATCTTTTCATTCAGCGCTTGTTGGCCCTGTTTGAACTCCTCGCTCCGTACCTTCTTTTGAATCTGTTTCCTGATTTTCTCGTTGACAACCTCAAAGCGCAGACGCGATTGGATACAGTCTTTACGCTCCTGTTCGTTCAGTTTAACATGTTCCGATTGCGCGTCCAGATTCAAAAGCGTTTCGGCGCGTTCGTTCTCGCGGGCGATGCCGGCGACCTCCCGCATACCTTTCAGGGCGTTGAGCTCGGCGTCCGTCACGCCCGCCTTTTTCGCCTCTTCCATCAGCTTGGGATCGTTTTCCAACAGTTCCATTGTTTTCCCGACGGAAACGTCAAGCGTCAGATTCGAGTAATTCTGGGAGCCGCCGCTTTCGCGGAGAACCATGTGTTCGGTGAAATTCACTTGACTTTTAATTCCCTCGGCGATCAGTCCGCCCAGTTTCTCCGGATTGCCTTGCTGATACTCGTCCAAAGCCTTTTTCGCGTATTCCCGCGCCGGCTGTACGCCTACGCTGAAATACTCCCCGACGCCCTCCCGCGGCTTGGGACCGTCTTCGCTTTTATTCATAAAAAGATCGGACGTACATAGCGTGTTATTGTGCATGGTCCAGTCTTTGAGCGGAATTTTACTTTCTTTCGCTTCTTTGCTATACAATATATTGCCGCCGATGTCTTCCCGCATGGTAGCCGAGATGGCAAGCGCCGTGAACTGTTCATCCGTAACCTGTTTTCCGCCGACTTTGATTCCCTGAATATCAATCGGCTTGAGCAGGTCGAACTCCTCCTTTGTGTACGGATTATTGCCTCTGTTATCCGTTTTCGATGTGAAACTCTCAATCCGTTTCGGGTTCGGGCCGTAATAATTGTTCAGCGTGTCCATGTTTTTGTCCAGTTGGGATTTAAATTCCGGGCTTTTAGCGGCGGCGAACGCTTTCTCTTCCGCGACGCGTTCCTGTTCAATCCGCGCTTTCTCTTCCGCTTCGCGCTGGGGTTCCAGATAGTCCTTGATCAGGTCGCTTACGAGCTCCTTGCTCAGAAAATCCCTGTCTTTCTCGTATTCTTCCACAGACCCCCAGTGAACGGGCTCCCCGTCAAAACGCCGCTGAGAACCGTTGTTCACGCGCTCTTTTGTCTCTTTCGCAATGCCCTCGTTGAGCTTCCGGATTTTTTCCGCTTCCGGTCTGTAACGCTCCATGTCGGCGTTATAACGATTCATCGCCGCGTCATAATTCTCAAACGTCTGTTTGAAAAACCGTTTGGAAATCCCGTGCATCATGCGGGCGAACAACCCCGGACGGCGCGGCGCCCGCGGCGGCTGGGGCGCCGGAATTCCGTCAAGCGGCTTGCTGTATTTCACTTCCCCGTTGACCAGTCGCAACTGCGACGGCTTTTGCTTCCCCATAGGGAACACGAAAATTTTCCCCTGTTGGACTTTCTTTACAAATTCGTCCGAATCCACCCGAATTTCCGGATTTTCAAACGGATTTTTGGTTGTGCCGTTCGGCAACAACTCGAAAATCTGGTTGCCGCGATCATGGAAACGGCTGTCTTTATCTTCGTAAGCGGTCTTCTCAAATTCGCCGTTGCGTTTCCACGCGGCAATGCCAGCGTCCTCCCACAGACTTTTTATAATCGCTGTCCGCGCCTTT
The DNA here is from genome assembly GCA_905233795.1 of uncultured Oscillibacter sp. Classification (GTDB taxonomy): domain Bacteria; phylum Bacillota; class Clostridia; order Oscillospirales; family Oscillospiraceae; genus Oscillibacter. Next base: position 6,681 of record CAJOFP010000099.1, read on the forward strand.
TTATAATCTTTCGACGCCACTTTCGACTCCGGCGGAATTTCCTCCGACAGCATTTGGAAATCCTCGCTCAGTTTTTTTTCTTGCGATTTAAATTGCTTTGTTGCGATCTTATAATCTCCGGGCATGATCATTTCCCCCTTTTTTTATTTTTTTATTTTTTATTTTTATTCAATCCCCGGCGGCTTACGCCGGAATATTTTATATATTTTATCAATTATATATAACACATGTATTATAGCATAAAAATCCCCCGACGGCTATATATAATATATTATATATATTATGCCAATCAAGAGTTGAAATCATTTAAAATTGTTAAAATATGAACCTCACCCCCTGTCCCCCTCTCCTAAA
>CAJOFP010000100.1 GCA_905233795.1 uncultured Oscillibacter sp.
CACGGCGTATACGGCGTTCAAAGCCGCGCCGGACATCCCTCAAAGGGTTTATATCCGACTGTGACGGTACGTCAAATCATGTGGGCGTTGCGCATGAAACCGTTGAGGAAAGAACGCTGGGAAACAGTATTTGACCGGAATGATATTTGAAATTCGCGTGATTTGCAACGTCTTTAATGGAGAGAAGCGAAACTCATCATGCGGAGATAAACGCTTTGAAAGGTTTTTCGGAGCCTTTATATTTTTCGCGTGATTTGCAACGTCTATAACGGAGGAGGTGAATTTATGAAAGATTTTAAGTCGAAATTCTGGTCTGCTATCGGATGGAAAACAGGGTTATTCGTCTTTGAAATTCTGTGTTACATCATTTCCAGAGTTTTTAAAACGCAGGATCACGATTAAAGAATTTCATCACCAACAAGGATCGGAGGCTGTCTTAAAAATACTTGGACAGTCTCTTCCTTTTATATTTTTTTGAAAGCACGCGTGATTTGCAACGTCTTTAATGAAAGGGAGACCGGAATGGTCGCGCCCTTTATATTTTTATAAGGAGGAAACTCAAAATGAAAGGTATCGGATTGAAGGAATTGAAGAATCTGGGAAGCGTCGGCATTCGCATGATGAATAAGAATCTCCCCAGCATTCTGAGCGGCTTCGCCATTTTCGGCGTTGTCGCCACGGCGTATACGGCGTTCAAAGCCGCGCCGGACGTGAAAAGCGCGTTGAACGGCAAAAAGTGGGAGAAGCACGACTTCGACAAGGATACGGACGATGAAACGCCGGAACCGGAGTTGACGCCGTGGGAGACGTTTACCGCCGCCGCGCCGTATATCTGGAAACCCGTCGCTTGCGGCGTGTTCACCGTGGGATGTATCGTCGGGGCGCAGGTGTTAAACATACAGCGTCTGACCATACTCGCGGGCGCGTACAAACTCAGTGAGACGAAACTCAAAGAGTATGAGGCGAAAGCGAAAGAGATTCTCGGTGAGAAGAAAGCCGGGGATTTGCATGACGCCGTGGCGAAAGAAATGCGGGATATTCCGTTGACGGAAAACACGATAATCACGGAAACCGGCAAAGGCGACGTGATATTCTTCGATAAATTCAGCGGAAGATATTTCAAGAGTTCCGTGGAAACGGTTCTTCAAGCGGAAAGTACACTGAATAAGATGGTAGTCGCCGGAGACAATATCTGTCTCAATGACTTGTATTACGAGTTGGGTCTGCCTAATGTTAAAATGGGCAATATGTTCGGATGGCAGCTGTATAACGGAAACTCGGTTGATATTCACATGACATATGATACGCAGGAAATCAACGGCGAACAGAAAGTAATCTGTGTGCTGGATTATCAAGTGGAGCTTGACGATAGAAATTTTACGGGGGCGTTCTGACCTCTCCGGAACGCCAATCCCAAACACAAAGAGAGGATGGTCCGATTGGGTTCGACGATGTCCCGCCTTGGGACATCGAGAACTCGACGACGAATGGCGGCGAATCGTTGGCGCTCGTGCCATATCGTAAGGGTTGGGCTATGTGGAATAAACATCGCGGAAAAGCGCGATATGTCTGGAAACCCAGTTTGAAACTGTGGTTGCCATCCGCCGTATAGCGGACGGAAGCCCCTTCGGGGGCTTTTGGGTTTTGATTTTTAGGAGAACGTAATGAAGCGAATGCTTTTATATTTGCAAAAAGCCGCTCCCGCGATTTTGACAGGTATCGCCGGAATCGGCGTCATCGCCACGGCTATATTATCCGCCAAGGCTACTGTCAAAGCGAATCGGTTGCTTGATGAAGCGAAAGATCGGAAAGGCGAAAGCCTGACGAAAACGGAAAAATTGAAAATCGCCGCGCCCGCTTATATTCCCGTCATAGCCGCAGGCGGATTAACAATCGCCGTTATCTGTGAGGTAAATATTTTAAATAAACGTCAACAAATCGCTCTCGCCAGCGCGTATGTAATCGCCAAAGAGCGATTCCAAAAATATCGGAACAAAGTCAAAGATATTTACGGTGAAGAAACTCATCGGAAAATCATGGACGAACTCACCGTTGAAAATTGTGCGGATACTGACATTATAGCGGTAGGTTTCGCCTCTAATTCAAGTCTTGACTTTCAGACCGAGGAAAAAACTTATATTTTCCATGACGTTTTCTCGGACAGATATTTTGAATCGACATTTTCCAAAGTTTTACAGGCGGAATATCATCTGAATCGAAATTTTGCGTTGGGCGCGAAAATATCTTTGAATGATTTCTACAATTTTCTCGGACTGGAACGTACTGATTACGGGCAATTCGTGGGATGGTCGATGGATACGGGGATTTTATGGATTGATTTCAATCACCATAAAACCGTTTTGGAAAACGGAACGCCGTGTTATAACATCGAATTTCTGTTTGAGCCGGATGAAAGTTTCGCCGACTGGTAAAGGAGAACGTAATGAAAAAGTATCGTGAAACTTTGAAAGACAAAGACCCTGAAAAAGAGTTTCTCCGCGTATTCGAGAAGCTCTCACGGTTACATTCCGCGTGGAGCGTCTGGCAGGATTTTATATCCATGACAGCTGTGGGGTTGTCGAACGCCGTGGACAAACGTCCTGATATTTGGCGCAAGCGTGAGGATGAGTATTTAAACATTATAAAAAAGTATACGAAAGAGGAAGAAAGAGCGTTTATTGAATTGTTCGCGCTTACGACGCTTGCGCTTGAATTGAATCCGGCGCAGGATTTTCTCGGCGAATTATATATGAAGCTCAATCTCTCCAATCACTGGAAAGGACAGTTCTTTACGCCGTGGCACGTCGCTGAAATGATGGCGCGTATGGTAACAAGTCAAGAAGATTTGCCGGGACAAATCAAAAAGCAAGGTTATATTTCCGTATGCGACACCGCTTGCGGCGCGGGCTGTATTTTACTGGCGTTCGCGGATGTCTGCAAGAACGTCCATAACGTGAATTATCAACAGTCCGTTCTCTTTGTGGGACAGGATATTGACTCGATTGCGGCGAAGATGTGTTATATTCAAATGAGCTTGCTTGGTTGTCCGGGTTATGTCTATGTCGGCAACACGATAACGGAACCCATAAGCGGGAGTGATTTCAATCCCGTGGTGGACAGACCGGAAGATTTGTGGTTTACGCCGATGTGGTATCGTGATATTTGGCGTATGCGGCAAATGTTTTACGCCGCGTTGGAATTAGAATCCGCCGCGCCGGAACCTGTCACGGATTTAAAAGCAAGAATATTGGACGCCATACCGGAAAATCCGACGGAATCAAAACCGGAATCGCCCGGACTTCCCGCGCCTGAGACAACGCAAAATCATCACGATTCGTTCAATCTCCGGGACTTCTTCAAACGGAAAGAGTAAACGCGTAATTTACACGCCCTTTGATGAAAGGAGGCGTAATGCTTTATGAATATTCTTGGAACAATCGGACTGACCGCGTCGCTCGTGGGAGCCGCCGCAAATGTGGTGAGCAACTATATCAGCGACAAGAAGATGGAGGAAATGATTGAGGAAAAAGTAGAGGAAAAAGTCAAGGAAGCGTTAGCCGAACGAGAGGAGGAAAAAGAAGCCTGAGCCCCTGCGGGGGCTTGGGCTTTTATATTTTTCATGAAGAATATTTCCAATCTCTTAGCGGGATTCAAATTCGCCGGAGTGATATTCTCTTTGTTGTATATAGCCTATTCATATTATTCGTCAGAGAGAAAAAACGCCGATTTGTCAGTATTATGCAATATTCTGAAAGAGGCGTTTGATGAATACCGTTCGGCGGCGGTTTCGACCTATGGCGTTCGTAAAGAAGAAGCGGTGAAAGACGCGGCGGCGCGGTTGCGCGTCATGAAAAAACCGGCGAATCAGTGTAATATTTTCGATACCGGACTTGGTCAGACGCTTTGTTATGACAGCGTTTACGGAAGATATTTTTATTCCGATATTGAGAAAATCAAACAGGCTATAAACCGCTTGAACAATCATTTATCTGACGGTAAAACAGTCAATCTGAACGATTTATATCGAGAACTGCGGCTTCCTGATTTGTCCGATATTTCGCAAGGCGGGGCGATCGGCTGGAAACCGGGTAACGGAGCGATTGACATTTCGTACAGTTCACAACTGATTGACGAGACGCCTTGTTTTGTCTTGGATTATACGCGTAATTTACAACCGCTTTAATGGAGAAATCCAATTATCATATTTTCAAGGAGGAAATAAATCATGGAAGAAAAAATCGTGGAAGCCGGTTCTGAAACGGCGGAGAAAGTCATTGAGACGGCGATTGAAAACGTGGATTCCGACGCTCTGAAATATCTGGGCGCGTTCGGAGTCGGCGTCATTGCGGGTGTGATTGTCTACCGCAAGGCGTTGATTCCGGCGTGGAACTGGATACAGGAGAAGCGGAAACCCAAGGAAATCATCGTCGAAGAAAAGACGGAAACCGAACCGCCGACGGAAGAAGCGGAGAATCAAGACGACAATTCAGAAGAGGAAAAGAAATCCGACAAGAAATAAGCGAATAAGCGGATACATCCGTACAGCGGAGGACCCTTCGGGGTCTTTCGCTTTTTTTGTTTGAAATCAGCGGGTGATTACGTTGAAATTATATTCTTACGACGGACCCGTGAA
>CAJOFP010000101.1 GCA_905233795.1 uncultured Oscillibacter sp.
ATTTTAATCCCCTCTGTCTGATTGTTGATTATCAATCGCAATCGAACAGGGGGGAGATTTTTTATTTTTATCACGCGAATCCGGTTATAAATCAGGACGAGCCGTCATAGATTGATAGAAATATAAAAAAATCCGGGGGGAATATCATGGAGCGTGAAAATAATAATCAAACGGCGCGGCGATATGTCGGCGATAATAATCAAGCGGCGCGGCGATATGTCGGCGCGGTGATGTTATTGCCCAGTCGGTTCAGGGCGGCGGCGTTAAAATTGCCGGAGGAATTACAGGCTGTCGCGGAAGAAATCAGAATCCGGGCCGGACAAAATATAACGGTCGTGTTGCCGGATAAAGAAATAGAATTGAATATCGCGGCGGAGCCGGAGGATTTGGAGATTTTATGCGATCTGGCGACGGGCTTTTCCCGTTACGCGGCGGCGGAGACCATACGGGAGGGATATTTAAACGTAGAGGGCGGCTATCGCGTGGGACTGTGCGGGACGGCGGTCATGAAAGACGGCGTGAATTATAATTTAAAAGATTTGTCATCGGCGGTAATCAGAATAGGGCGCGAACGAAAGGGAATCGCGGATAAAATCGCGCCGGATTTGTTTCAAAACGGCGAATTGCGAAATATTTTAATACTATCGCCGCCGGGCGTCGGGAAAACGACGTTGTTGCGCGATATAATCCGGGCGTTGTCTTACGGCGTAACGGGTTATAAGCCGTTGCGGGTCGCGCTGATTGACGAACGCGGGGAAATCGCGGTCAGCGTGGCGGGACGGGCTTTGATGGATATAGGCCCCCGGACGGATGTTTTAAACGCCTGTCCCAAGGCGATTGGCGTTCCCGTTTTGTTACGCGCCATGAATCCCGAAGTAATCGCCGTGGACGAAATCACGGCGCGGGAAGATATAAACGCCATGATGACGGCGGCGGGCTGCGGCGTGAAATTACTGGCGACGATACACGCCGGAAGCGTGGAGGAATTAAAAAATAAATTATTTTATCGTGATTTATTATCGCAAAATATTTTTAATCTTGCTATTTTAATCAAAAATACGCCGGACGGGAGAAAATATGAGATTTATAATTTAGATAATAATTTAAATAATTTAAATAATTTAAAAATGTTACCGGACGCCGGAACTGTCGCGGGAGATGATTAAAAAAATGCTGAAATTGACGGGCGCGGCATTGATTTTAACGGGCGCGGGTTTGTGTTGGCTGTCGGCGTATCGGGAGAGAGTGAAACAGCGGGAAATTTTATATGATTTGGCGTCGTGTTTTTATCGTCTGTCGGATGAGATTAGAATTACGCGCAAGCCAATCGCGCTTTTGTGCGGACGAGCGGCGGCGGATTGCGTATCGGACGCGGGGAGATTTTTTGAGAGAATCGCAAGCGCGGCGCGGGATGTAAATAAAAACGCGGCGCGGGAGTAAATCAAAAAGATAAAAAAAGATTAATCGAAATCGGCGGGGATTTGCGCGGGGATGAGGAACGCGTGATGAAAATTTTATCATCGGCGGGAGAGTATTTCGCGGGAAGATTTGATAAATTGGAACAATCGGCGCGGGAAGATAATAAAAGAATCGCGGCTTTGATTTTATCGGGCGGCGCGCTGCTGGTGATTTTGTTATATTAAATTATATTTTCGCGTGAGAATTATATTAAGGTGGGAACGGCGTGGATGTGGATTTGGTCTTTCGTATCGCGGCGATGGGGATATTAGTAGCGGTTTTGAATCAGTTACTTGCGCGATCCGGGAGAGAGGAACAAGCCATGATGACAACGCTTGCGGGCTTGATTGTGGTCTTAATGTTATTAGTTCGTAAAATCAGCGAGTTATTTGATTTAATTAAGGCGTTATTTCGGTTTTGACGGGGGATTTTTTGAACCTCACCCCCTGTCCCCCTCTCCTTATAAGGAGAGGGGGAACGAAAAAATAACAATTCCGGTTTAAAATTTAATATTTTCTAATATTTTTGACGGAAATCCAAAAATTTAGTTCCCCCTCTCCTAATTCAGGAGAGGGGGACAGGGGGTGAGGTTCAGGAGATAAAAAACAGGGTGAACGCGTATGGATTTAATCACACGGGCGGCGGCGTTATGCGTGGCGGGGGCTTTGATAATTTTAATTATTAAACAAGGCAGTCCGGCGACCGCGCCTCTGACGGCGGCGGGAATTATTATTACAATCGCGTTGTTTCTCATGCCGTCGATAGGGGAATTATTGGGCTTTTTTGAGATGATGGAAGATAAAAGCGGCGGGAATTTAATCAGGCCGTTATATAAAACGCTTGGAATCGCGCTGGTTACGCGGATTGGGGGGGATTTATGCCGGGACGCGGGAGAATCGGCGTTAGCGTCGGCGTTGGACGCGGCGGGGAGCGTATGCGCGTTACTGGTCGCCCTGCCGCTTCTGACGGATGTCATGAATATTTTACTCGCGCTGATGGAGTAAATAAAAATAAATATTTAAAATTAATATTAAGAATATTATTGATATATTTGTTATTAATAATATTTGGAATATCGGCGCGGGGAGTATATGAAAACGAGTGGGGGGATATAAATCAAAATATACCGGAAGAGGCGCGGGATTTTTTGCGGGATGATTTAAATGATTTAGATGATTTAGATAATTTAAATAGTTTAGAGAGTTTGGATAATATAAATAATAGCGCGGGAAAAATATGGGACAGGACGGCGGAACTGGCGCGGGAGATTGTAAAAAATCGCGTAAAGAGCGCGGCGGGGATTTTAATCGCCGTGATTTTATGCGGCGCGGCGCGGGGATTATCAGAGAATAAAATAAATGATTTGATTATAAATTTATGCGGCGCGTTGTATATTACGGCGTTCAGCGCGGGAAGTCTGGAAAATTTAATCGGATTGAGCTGGAAAACGATAGAGGATTTGAATTTATTTTCGGGCGCGTTATTGCCTGTACTGGCGGCGGCGACGGCGGCTTCCGGAGCCGTGACCGGCGCGGCGGTTCGGAACGTCACGGCGGTATTTTTGATAGATATTTTTATAAAATTTATAAATAATATATTCATGCCGTTGATATATGTATATATCGGTCTGCTTACGGCGTCCTGCGCGGCGTCCGAAAATCGGATCGGCGCGCTGGCGGAAAGTCTGAAAAAAGCCATGATCGGGATTTTAACCGGTATGCTGTTATTATTTACGATTTATTTGTCTATATTTCATGTGATTTCCGGCGCGGCGGACGGCGCGGCGGTCAAGACGACAAGGGCGGCGGTGTCGCATATGATCCCCGTCTTGGGCGGGATTATCGCGGACGCGTCGGAATCTATCTTGGCGGGCGCGGGCTTGTTAAAAAGCGCAATCGGCGCGTTTGGCATGATAATAATTTTAGCCGCCTGCGCCGGTCCGTTTTTGCGTCTTGGAATAGAATATTTAATTTATAAAATCACGGCGTTTTTCGCGTCGGCGGCGGGCGCGCCGGAGTTGAATAAACTCTTGGACGGTTTAAGCGGCGCGTTTGGTTTGGCATTAGGCATGGCGGGAAGCTGTGCGATTTTATTTCTAATCGCCGTATTTAGTTTTTTATCCGCCGCCGCGCCGTGAAATTAAAATATAAAATAATAATAAAATAATTCAGAAAGCGCGTGATAAAAAAATGCTGTCGGGCGTGCGGGAATGGCTGAAAAGCGTGATGATTATTACTATCTTGATTTCGACGGCGGAAATTTTAATGCCGGCGGGGAATATCAAAAAAATATGGTCATTTACGGGCGGATTGATTTTATTAACGGCCTTGGCGGGGCCGTTTATAAATAATAATAATAATATAAAAATCACGGGGGATTATAATTATTATAATCAGGAAGTCACGCGGCGGCGGACGGAACTGGAAACGCGCAATCAGAAAGCGATTGCCGATAAAACGGCGGAGGCGTGTAATTTATGGATAGAAAATCGGGCGCGGGAAATGGGATTTGATATACAGGCGGAAACAGGATTTAAAATCGAAAACGGGATTCCAATTCCGTGGGAAGTGATTTTATACGCCGATTGGGAGAATTTATTATTAAATTTAAATGATATAGAGCGTTTGGAGAATTTAAAAAATCAAATCGCGCTGGAATTGGGTATCCCGGAGGAGCGGCAGACGCGGGAAAATAAATAATTAAATCCAGTCGAGGCCGGAGAGACGCCAGAGGTGAAGAATATGCAGACGCATGGAAGTTTCCGCGCCGTCGGGATCGTGAACGGATAAATAATATAAAATATCGTTGTGATCCGACACAAACGGATTATTTTGAACGCCGGGGGAAACGGACTGGAACGCGGATTGAACGCCGGGGGAAACGGACTGGAACGCGGATTGAACGCCGGGCGGAACGGATTGGGAAACGGATTGAACGCCGGAGGATAAGCCGGGGGATAAGGGCGACGGCATGGCGTAAAAAATCTCGGATAAAAAGCGCGCCGCGGGACGATTCCCGCCGGATTCGGCGATAAGCTGATGAAAATGGAAATACTCCCGGAAAAAGTCCTGTTTTTGTTCGACGAGTAAGCGCATGGCATTGAAAGAGTCCTGTAATTTTTTTAAATTTTCGTCGGAAATCAGACGGGCGGCGGCGTGGGCGGTCATGGGTTCCAGAGCCAGACGCAGTTCCAGCAGTTCGCGTATATTGGCGTCGGCGCAAATCGCGTTTTGTTCCCGCGCGGGCTTGACGCGGTCAGAGATAACAAACGTACCGCGTCCGCGCCGGACTTCCAATAAGCCGTTCGCGCATAATACGCGGATGGCTTCTCTCAATGTAATGCGGCTGATGCCCAGTTCGTTGGACAAGTCCAGTTCGTTGGGGATTTTATCGCCGGGACGGAATCGGCGTTGATTGACGATCATGTTTGTGATTTCCTCTACGGCCTGTTGGGACAGCGGCGCGGACGGCGTATTCATGAGATATAGACCCCTTTTTATATTTTTAATTTATATTTTAATTAATTTTAATTATATTTATTTAAAAATCATGATTTTGAAGATTATAAAATTTTCACGGATGGGATATGATAAAGATATAATATGATAATATAAAATATAGGATATGCTAAAAATATAAAAAAAGCAAGGGCATTGATAAAATGCTATTGACATAGTATTTAGATAGGTATATAATTTGTAAAATAATAAATAAAAAATAAAATCGGGAGTGAAATTAAAATCATGAGAATTTACGCCGATAACGCCGCGACGACTCAAGTCAGTGAAATCGCGTTAAACGCCATGTTGCCGTTTTTACGGGAAGAATATGGAAACCCGTCCAGTTTGTACGCGCTCGGACAGCAGGCCAAAGAAAAATTGGAACAGGCGCGGGAGACCATCGCGGAAATTATCAACGCCGATAGCCCGCGAGAAATTATTTTCACGTCGGGCGGGAGCGAAGCCGATAATCAGGCGATTATCACGGCGGCGGAAATCGGGAAGAAAAAGAATAAAAATAAAATTATTTCCAGCGCGTTTGAACATCATGCCGTGTTGCATACGCTGGAAAAATTAAAAAAACAGGGTTTTGAGATTGTTTTATTAAACGTCCATGAGGACGGATTAATCAGACCGGAGGAACTGGAAGAAGAAATCAAGAAAAATCAAGATAATATCGCGCTTGTCACGATTATGACGGCAAATAACGAGATAGGCACGATACAGCCCATACGGGAATTGGGTGAAATCTGTAAAAAATACGGCGTGTTATTTCATACGGACGCCGTGCAAGCCGTCGGGCATTTAAAAATAGATGTCAAAGCGGATAATATTGATATGCTTTCGGCGTCGGCGCATAAGTTTCACGGTCCGAAAGGGATCGGGTTTT
>CAJOFP010000102.1 GCA_905233795.1 uncultured Oscillibacter sp.
TATCAGATGTTATCGGAAAAAGCGAAACGGTGCGGCGTGACAAAGCGGACTTTTCTCATCCGTATGATGGAGGGGAAAGAACTCCGCGACCGTCCCTCAGAGGAGATTAAAAATCTTCGGACGGAAATTCATCAGATTGGAAACAACATCAACCAGATCGCCCGGAGCGTCAACGCCGGAATCGCAAACGCGGAGGACGCGAACCACGCTTTGCGGACGTTGGATCAGGTTTATGAACTCATGTATGAGATCGCCAAAAAATAATCAAAAATTTAAATAATTAATAATTTATAAATTTCACAAAAAAACTAAAATATCTGTCTTATACATGGTGTTGATTGTCCGACCGCATTGTAATATATGGAGTTTTGTCATCTCGATAAAATAGCGCGATTCTCCACGTCACGAAATCTCAAGGACTTTTCTATTGACAAACGTATGAGTTTCTAATATAATTTATAATTATTATATTAATTTACTCTGAAAATTCAAGCTCTCCAAGTTTGAAAAGCGAGTAAAAAGCGAAATCTCGCTACGCTATGATCCCAAGGAGTGATAAAATGAATAGGCCTTTGACCTATATCAGTTTATTCAGCGGCGCTGGCGTGGGATGCCACGGTTTCAAACTTGAGGGCTTCGAGTGTGTCGCCACAAATGAAATCGTATCCCGGCGTTTGGATGTTCAGCGCTATAACAAAAAATGCAAATATGATTCCGGTTATATCCGCGGCGATATTGCTCTTGAAAGCGTTAAAGAACAAATTCGCCGCGAAGTGGAGTTATGGAAAACGAAAGAGGGAGTTTCTGAAGTAGATGTTATACTTGCGACGCCGCCCTGCCAGGGAATGTCCGTCGCCAATCACAAGAAAACGGAGCGTGAGATCATTCGGAATTCCCTTGTCGTGGAGTCCATTAAGATTATATCTGAATATAAGCCCCATATTTTTGTTTTTGAGAATGTACCCGCGTTCATGAAAACGATTTGCACGGATATAGATGGGATTGATAAAACCATATCCGAAGCTATTCGGTCAAATCTTGGAAATCAATACTCGTTCTCAACGAGAATTATTAATTTTAAAGATTACGGCGCCTGTTCAAGCAGATCAAGAACGCTTGTAATCGGCGTGAGGCTGGATTTGGCTGACGACATCTCCCCGTATTTCTTATTTCCTGATCGTCAGAATGAGAGGACTCTCCGACAGGTTATCGGCGGACTGAAGTCTTTAAATGATTTTGGCGAAATATCGGACGATGATATTTATCATTCGTTCCGAACATATCCGGAATATATGAGGGAGTGGATTCATGACTTGGGCGAGGGAGAATCCGCTTTTGATAATCCGGATCCAAGAAAGCGTCCGCATCAGATAAAAAACGGCGTCATGGTAGAAAATATCAGGAAAAACGGGGACAAATATCAAAGAACGTATTGGGATAAGGCGGGACCATGCGTTCACACGCGGAATGATCAACTCGCAAGCCAAAATACGATACATCCGCGTGATGACCGGGTATTCAGCATTCGTGAACTGATGCTGATGATGACTGTTCCTGAAGAATTCAAATGGAGCGAGAGCTCTCTTGACGAATTAAACGCGCTCCCGCTCAGTCAGAAAAGGAACTATCTGCGCAAAGAGGAAATTAAAATTCGACAGTCACTGGGAGAAGCCGTTCCAACCGCGATATTCAGGGCTGTCGCGGCGAATATCAGACGCTGTTTCTTTCAGCGCGGTTTGACCCATAAAGAAATAAAAAATCTGCTGCGGACGGAGACTTTTTCCAGTTTTGATACGGCGTTGGAGTATCTGAGCGAAAATCCTGACGGTCTTTCGCTGCCATGTCTGATGCGCGTAGCGGAGATGGCGAATTCCGCCCGCGATGAGAACGCCGCTTATTATACGAATCAGAGAATTATCACGGAAATCATGAATCGTCTGCCGGACATATCCGGCGATACCGTGAGAATTCTTGAGCCTTCGGTTGGCGCGGGGTGTTTTATTCTCCAACTGGTCAAACGATTCGACAGCAAATCTATTGTGATTGACGCGGTTGATAAAGACGAAAAAAGTCTTATCATTCTGAAAGCGTTGACAAAACGCATGAATCTGCCGGATACAGTGACGGTGAATATTATCCGCGACGACTTTCTTTTGCGTGATTTTAACGGGAAAATATATGATTATATAATAGGCAATCCCCCGTTTGGGAAGATCACGAAAGACGCCGCGCTGTTGAGACGATACAAAAAAGACGCCGTAAATCAAGATACGAATAATATCTGTTCATATTTTCTCGATAAAAGCCTCTCCATCGGTTCCGTGGTCTCGCTTGTCCTGCCGAAAGCGATTCTGAACGCGCCTGAATTTTCCGTCACCAGAAAGCGCGTATCCGGACTTGGTCTGAACGCGATTCTCGATTTTGGGGAAAATGGATTTAAAGGCGTTCTGGTTGAGACAGTTGCTCTTTGCGTAAACGTGGGCGCGGCAAGTCCGGCTGTGTCCGTATATTCCATGACGCGCAACTTGGAATTGATCCAGAGACGGAAATATATATGCGACGACTCGTTGCCCTATTGGGTCATATATCGGGATAAGTTTTTTGACCGCGTCGCCGAAAAACTGCGGTTTGACGTTTTCACTGTGTTCAGAGACAGACAGATCACAAACGCGGCGCTCGGTAAATCCGGGACGATTCGCGTTTTGAAATCCAGAAATATCAGCGACGACGGAACATCCATCATCAATATTCCCGGCTATGACTCGTATATTGAACCCGAAAAAGCGTCCGCGCTGACGGCGTACCGTTTTTTGGATAGAGACGACGTATTTCTCACGCCGAATATGACTTATTATCCGCGTGTAATCAGGAAGCCTGGAGGAGTTTTGACGAACGGCTCCGTCGCGGTTCTGATTCCGAAAGATAATGTTTTTCCCACAGATGACCAGTTGAGTTTCTTTTCTTCCGAAGAATACCGGCGTTTCTATATGATCGCCCGAAATTATCAGACGCGCTCGCTGAATATTGACGCCTGTTCCGTATTTTTCTTTGGTCTTAAAAAGGAGGAATCGTAGTGACATGGTTGACGGAGGAACAAATCCGTGAGAGGCTTTCAAACGTCACGCCGGACATTCGGGTTACCCATAACGGCAGATGGATAGATCAAAAGTGCGCTCCCGATGTATTATGTATCGTTTCAGACTGTATAGAGAACTATGTGAGCCGTACAGGAGCCGAATTCTTTTCATCAGTAGACATCTGGCGCGACGAGTACGCGATGTTGAATGTGCGGCGGATATTCAGCAAGCCGGAATTGGATTTGACGACATCCAGAAATGAGTACGATAAATTTTTTCAGCAACCAATGGAATCGCTTGCCGCGGCGAAAATTCTTATAAAAGAAAAACGTGGAAGTCGGAATTATTATAAAATCGGCGATTCTGAGCTTCTCTCTTATATTGCGATACGAGAACGCAACGCGCTGACATTTTTACAGGTATATATCTCGCTTGTGTTAGGGTCGAGCGGTTTGTTGGATGATTTTGAACTGTTTTTCAAACTCCAGACGGCGGAAGCGTACTTCGATTTGAAGCGAAAATTTGAGGATTTTACCATTGAGCATACGCCAATTAACGGTCGTACCGAATGCCGCCGTATTTTCACCAAAGTTATCAATCCGCTCGCTTTTAAATATCACTCCCGCGGAACGGAAAAGGGACGGATTTCCCGGCGACCGATAACATATGATATGCTGATGTACAATCGGGATAATTTCCGTGATATTTACTCGGAAAAGCCAAAAGACATGACACGGTCGGAGTATGAGGCAAAAATAAAATTCAGACCGAACGCGAATTATACGCGCTATATGAGTGTCAAAGCCAAAAGATTTTTGCGTGAATATAACGACGCGTACCGCGGCGGATTTTCAGAAGTTTCCGCTGGCGGAGAAAGCAAGGATCCCGCCATTCATATGCATCACATCTTTCCGGAAGCCCGGTATCCAGAAATCGCGGCCTATCTTGAAAATCTGATCGCGTTGACGCCAACGCAACATTTGGCTTACGCGCACCCAATGGGTAACACTCAGGCGATTGACGCCGAGTTTCAGCGCGTTTGTCTGCTTGCGAAATCTCATTCTATAGAGAAAAACCTCAACGGCGTTGAGTCTCTTGTTATCTATGAGTTTTCAAGATTCCTTTTTGTGTTGGACACTGGCTTTTCGACAGATGAGTTTTCAAAGATTGAAAACGGGGATTTTGCGGGAATCATCCGTAAAATTAATTTGAAATACGCGGCAATATAGAGATATAGAAAGATTTTTCATATTCAATATGGCGTAAAATTGTTTCAAAAAGTAACAACTGGGCGGACTCTTCGGAGTCCGCCTTTTCTATTCGCGTAAAAAAGCGAGGTGAAAATGGCCGTCACAAAAATACTGGCGCGGAAAGGGCGTCTGTCCGCGGGGATTCAATATATCCTCAACGGCGACAAAACGCGGGGACAGACTTTGACAGTTCATCTTAACTGCGATCCGGGACGGGAAGCGCGTCAGATGAGGGATACCAAAGAGGCGGTCGGAAAAACC
>CAJOFP010000103.1 GCA_905233795.1 uncultured Oscillibacter sp.
TCACATCTCTTATCAGTTTTGTTTCTTACTGATATTCGGCTCTGTGACATTAAAATTAGCGGTTTCCTTTCAGTAAATTTGTAGCCTAAATTGTTGACAGTGAATATTTCCCGTCCAATAACAAATTATTTTGATATTTTATGCCCAAAAATTCACGCCAATCTTGATTTTTTTATTTACTTTCTTGATTTATTTCTTGAATCGGCGGACGAAATCTTAAATTTTTCAACGCGATATAAACGCCCTCTTCATCGTTGGAGGCCGTCACTCGCGCCGCCGCCTGTTTGACCGCTTCCGGCGCGTTCCCCATAGCGATCCCCAAACCGGCGTGACGTAACATTTCCATATCGACGTAATAATCGCCCATAGCGACAATTTGTTTTAAATCAATATGATAATGCTCCCGTATTTTCTCCATCGCCGTATATTTAGACACGCGATTTGTGATGACTTCCAGATAAATCGCGCCGGACGTGATAAAATTCAGCGTCGGAAATTTTTCTTTCGCGCTTTCCTGTAACCGCCGAATCATCCGCGAATCCCCGGAACAAAGAAGTTTATGCACATGATTCGCCATTCTGACGGCGGATTTTAAATCGCCCTCCATCGGCTCCCGTTGATTGATTTTCGCAAGCGAACGAATATAAGGATGATTGGCGTCGTCCACAAGCCAGACGTCATAAATATAGCTGCTTACGCTCATATCGGGAAATTCCTGAGACGCGAATGATTTAAACGCAATCGCCGTTTCGTTGTCTATGCCAATATCTTCGATAATAGACCGGTTTTCGTCCAAAATCAGACCGCCGCCGTAACAGACAATCGGGCCGTGAATATCCGCCCGGCGCGCTACCGGCTCTATCTCGCTGGGCGCTCTCGCTGAACTGAGAATCACCGGAATCCCGCGCTTTTCCAGACGGTTTAGTAATTTCTTCGTATTCGGCAAAACCTGATTATGAGAATCCAAAAGAGTTCCGTCAATATCCAGCATAACGACGGAATATATATTCATATCATCACTTCCGGAGATTATTTTATTATATTTATAAACTAACCGCGGGGACTGTCCGGTCTGATTCTTACGGACGCGCCCCCGCGGTCTTTATAGGGAGGGAGAAAAGCGAAATTATGATTTGAGGGAATCCAGCATTTTTTCCACGTTTCTGTGTCCGTTGCGGATGCTTAAATTCACAAGCAATAAAAGCGTGAGGCATACAGCCGTCAAAATCGCGGATACAACGCCCAATATAAATACTACGCCCGCGCTTTTTAAAGCGAAAACGGATAATATAAAGAACAGCGTTGTCAACGTGAACAGCCAGCCCCGCCAGACGCCTATGACAGCAAGCGCCTGTTTCTGTTTCCGCGCTTCATCTAAAAGCTCCTGTTTATCCAGCATGACGCAAGATTCCCCCAAAATATATTAATAGCTCAGACCCGGATCGAAGAAGCCGAGCAGGACGCCGACAAACGCCACGGCGACTAAGATCAGCATAACCAGCAAGGGACTCATCCGCCGTTTGCTTAATAAATACCAGCAGATTATAACAAACACGGCGCTTAATAAAGACGGGTACACGTCATCTAAAGTCTTTTGCAGATCCACGATTACGCCGCCCTCGGCGTTCAGCATTTTAAACGACGTAGTAATATTAATCCACGACGCGGTAACGCCGCCGATGACCATCGTGCCCAGCATGATAACGGATTCCCGGATTGCGTTCGCCTTTTCGCCGACTAAAACTTCCACGGCTTTTCCGCCCAGTTCATAGCCTTTGAAATACATGAAACGCATTAAGAAATACATGCCAATATTCCAGACAAGTATATAAAATATCGCGCCCAGCGGGGAACCGCCGCCGGAAAGTCCCAGCGCGATACCCAATAAAATCGGCAATACAGTCCCGACGACCAGAGAATCGCCAATGCCGGCCAAAGGACCCATTAAACCGGCGCGAATGCCGTTGATTGTCTCGTCGTCCACGTCCTCGCCGTTGGCGCGGGCTTCTTCCATACCGGTCGTAATGCCCACGACTACGGAACCGACTTGCGGTTCGGTATTAAAAAACGTCGAATACGTTTTCAGCTTTTGCGTCTGTTCCTCGTTCGTGTCGTACAATTCTTTCACGACGGGGAGCATGGAGAGCATATATCCGAACGTCTGCATATGCTCCTGAGAGAAGCAGGTTAAATTGCCATAGAACCAGTTATTGAAAGACTTGTTCAGCGTCTTTTTGGAGAGCGTTTTCATGGTCAGATGTCCTCCTCGTCGTCGTCAGCCGCGCCGACAGCCGCCGTCGCGGGGCGCATGGCCAGAACTTTAATATTATAGTTCATAATGGCGAAGAATCCGCCCACAATAGCGCAGCCGATCAGATTCAAGTGCATAAACGCGCAAAGCGTGAAGCCGAAAAAGAACGTCAGGAAGTCCACCGGTTTGGAGACGACCTGTTTTAACAGGATAGCGACGCCGACGGAGGGCAGTAAAGAGCCGACGGTGAACAGCGTTTTCATGGCGAGACCGTCCATGGGCAGATAGTCTTTGATAACCTGAACCATGTTCGATCCCATAATGCAAATGGCGAACGTCGGGATAAACGAGCAGACAAAATGCGAAATCCAAGGCAGAACCCAGTCAACCAGATATAAGCGATCCAGTTTGCCCTCGTCCACTTGTTTCATGCCCCAGTGTTGCCAGATCAGGTTCATGGTCGCCGTGCCGTAGAATAAAACCGTGCCGAGCGTGCCGACCGTGGCGGCCATCGTCACGGCGAAGTTCTGCGACTCCATTTCCGCGCCGGTCCAGCCCATTTCGGCGGCGTAGAGCATGGCGAGCGGAATCCCGATGTAAGAAATGGCGCGCACGTCGGCGGAGACTGTGCCGCCGGGCGTGACAAGCGCGATATATACAACCTGTACCGCCGCGCCCAGCATAATTCCCATGGGGACGTTGCCGAGAATCAAGCCGACTACCAGACCGGCGATCAAAGGACGACCCAGCGTATAATTGCCGAACGTGGTGCCGCCGAGACCCGGCATGGAGGACAGACAGGCGCAAAGACCCAATAAGGCCGCCTGTACTACGTTAATCGTCATAACGCGTTTCCTTTCCGTATTTCATTTTTAATTTTTAATTTAATTTTAATTATTTAAATTTAATTAAAAATTTTAATAAAATTAATTAAAATTAATTAAAGCCAAACTGTCCGCGGAACTTTTTCCAGTTGCCGATAGCCGTTTCTTTGACCAGCGCGAACTCGATATTATAGCCCGCCGCCATGAGTTTCTCGAACGCCTCGGCCTCTTCCTGCGTAATCGACTGGTTATTGCCCAGCTTCACCGCGCCGGGACGGTCATTGCAGGGCCCGACGATGATTTCTTTCAGGCCGGGATCGAACGGCTGATCTAATAAAACTTTCGCCATGTCAACCGGGTCTTTCGTGATTAAGAAATATTGATCTTTCGACGACAGAACTTTCTCTTTTTTCGCCTGCCAGTCCGCCAGCGTCCAGACGAACGTCTTTTTGTCGGCGATAGCGTTCTTGTACGCCGCTTTCAAGACGGAATTGGTCGCGGCCTTGTCGTTGACGGCGACTAAACCCGTGCAGGGATATTCCAGCGCCCAGCGGGTGCAGGTCTGTCCGTGAATCATACGGTCGTCAATGCGGATAAAACTAATCATAAAAAATAATTCCTCCCCGTCCCGATTTTTTAAATTTTTATATTTAAAATATATTAATATAATTAATATAATTAAATATCATCGTCGCTTTCGTTTCCGGTATCCAGATTAAACGGCGTGATCTGTTCTTTCGCCACTTCCGTCATCGCGGCGATCGTATCTTCAAGAGATTCTTCCTCGTTTTCCACGGCGGTCAAAGCCATAGGCAGATTCATGCCCGCGAGCGCCCGAACTTTGGATAAATCAACATGCTCGGACAAGGCGTCCATCGTCGTCGCCAGCGGGGAGCCGCTGACTAAATCGGCCATGACGATAATCTCATCATCGCGGGTCATGGGCGCGATCGCTTCCCGGACGTGTTCTTTAAATTCCGGCAGTCCCATGCCGTCACGGAACGCGACTTTGACGACATCTTCACGGCGACCCACCATCATTCCAAGGGCTTCGGTCAATCCGTCGGCGAAACCGCCGTGGCTGATAAATAAGAGATAGCGCATTTTTTATTCCCCTCCTCTTTGTTGACATACGCTTGATTTGTTTCGATTGAATAAAATAATTATAATATGAACAAGATATGAACGCACCTGAATATTGTCACAATCTGATTATGACAAATGTCATATATTTTTTAAATTTTTCGCGTGATTGCCAAATATATAAAATATATAATTCAAATTTTGTGAAAAAAGACGATATATTATATAATATTTTATATAAATTTATTAATCTATTACGCGAAAATTTAAAAAATATCTAAAATTTGCTTAAAAATAAATTAATTTCCCGCTGGGCCGCGACGCCGTTCCCGCGATTCTGTTCGTTATTCAATTCATCGGCGACGGCGCTTTCCGCCATAATTAACGCCTGTTCGTATCCGTCGAACCGGGGCGCGACTACAGCC
>CAJOFP010000104.1 GCA_905233795.1 uncultured Oscillibacter sp.
CGCCAAGTCGGGACTGCCCGGCGAAAGTCTTGATATTGTTTTGGAATTAAAATTATTGGCGGATGTCGGCTTGATTGGTTTCCCGAATGTCGGCAAATCGACGCTTTTGAGTGTGGCGTCGAACGCAAGACCTAAAATCGCAAATTATCATTTTACGACGCTGACGCGGAATTTAGGCGTCGTGCGGATTGACGAGGGCGTGAGTTTCGTCATGGCCGATATTCCCGGCTTGATTGAGGGCGCGAGCGACGGCGCGGGTCTGGGATATGATTTTCTGCGTCATGTGGATCGTTGTAGATTATTAGTGCATTTAGTAGACGTATCCGGGATTGAGGGCCGGGATCCGATAGAGGATTTTAAAATTATTAATCAGGAGCTTGAGCGATATAATCCTGAACTTGCGAAGCGTCCGCAGATTGTCGCCGGAAGTAAAACGGATATTGCGCCGGATTTGGAACTGTCGGAAAAATTAAAGCGGTATGTGGAAGATTTAGGCTATATTTATATGCCGATTTCGGCTGTCACGCGACAGGGAACGCGGGAATTAATACAGGAAATCGCGGTCAAATTGCGCGATTTGCCGCCGGTTGTAATCTATGAATCGGAATATGAACCGGAATTACAGGACGCGCAAGATATAGATAAATTTAATATATCCCGTCGTGAAGATGGCGCGTGGGTAATCGAAAGCGCGTGGCTTTTGCGTATGATGGGTAATATTAATTTCGCGGATTACGAAAGCCGTATGTATTTTGATAAAATTTTACGCCGCGCCGGATTGTTTGATTTATTGGAATCGCAAGGGATTCAGGACGGGGAAACAGTCGCTTTATATGACTGGGAATTTGAATACTGGCGTTAAAATTATAAATTATTATGCCAATTAAGAGTTGAAAGTGAACCTCTCCCCTGTCCCCTCCCCTAAAAGGGGAGGGGAACGCAAAGGGGAAAGCGCCGCAAATTGCGTCCCCCCTCTCCTTTTTAGGAGAGGGGGACAGGGGGTGAGGTTCATGTTAAATGGATTTATAGGTTTTATTTCTCAAAAACTCTAAAAAATACCGGAAAGGCGGCGGATTCGTCGATGGAGTTTCTCACCCGTAGCGAACGGGAGACGGAAGATTTAGGCGCGAAATTGGCGATAAAATTAAAACCGGGAGTTATTATTGCGTATCGCGGCGGGCTTGGCATGGGAAAAACGGCTTTTACACGCGGTATCGCGCATGGCTTGGGCTATCCCGGACGCGTTTCCAGTCCTACTTTTACGATTGTGCAGGAATATATCGGCGGAAGATTGCCGCTTTTTCATTTCGATTGGTATCGCATTCGGAACGCGGACGAGTTATATAATCTCGCGTGGGAGGAGTATCAGGACCGGGGCGGCGTGTGCGTAATCGAATGGAGCGAACAGGCGCCGGAAGTTCTGCCGTCGGATTGCGTTTTCGTGACGATTTCAAGAGTAAATAATTTTAATAATTTTAATGATAATTTAAATTTAAATAATTATAATAATGATAATGATAATAACGGCGCGGATAATGATAATAATATGGATAATATCCGGCGGATTCTCGTGGAAGGGATGGAAATGGATTGAGAATACTTGCGCTGGAAACATCGGCTAAAGCGGTATCGGCGGCAATCGCGGAGGACGGAAAAATTCTCGCCTATGGGTATCAGGACGCGGGTCTGACCCATAGCCGGACGTTAATGCCGATTGTGGAGGATTTGACGCGGGAAAGCGATTTTGATATAAAAAGTCTGGATTTGATCGCGGTCGCGGCGGGTCCGGGGTCTTTTACGGGTATTCGGATCGGGATCGCGGCGGCGAAAGGTCTGGGGTTCGGTCTGGATAAGCCGGTTTTAGGCGTATCGACGCTGTCGGCGATGGCGCGTAATATTTGTTTCGCCGACGGGTTGATTTTATGCGCGATGGACGCCCGGAGAGCGCGGATTTATCACGCGTTATTTCACGCGCAAGACGGGAATTTAACGCGATTGACGGAAGATACGGCGATTGATTTTGAATCTCTTGTGAAAGAATTAAAAGAATTAAAAAAATTAAAAGCCGGACAAGAGCGAAATCAAGATTTAAATTTAGATTTAGATTTAAAAGATTTAAAAGTCATGCTTGTCGGGGACGGCGCGAAAATATGCGCGGATTATTTATCGTCACAGGGGATTTTATACAAAATCGCCCCGGCGAATTTGATTATGCAGAACGCGGCGTCAGTGGCGTTGGAAGCGGAGAAACAGTCGCGGGAAATTTTATCGACTTCCGGGCGACTGCCCACAGCGCAAGAATTGCGTCCTGTTTATTTAAGACCGCCAAACGCGGTTCCGCCGCCGACAGTAAAAATATGAAATAATAATATTAAAATATATGAAAATAGATTAAATAATTAAATATAATAAAAAATCGCGTGAAAAATACGCGAAAACAAAGGAAAGGAAGCGAATGACATGGGAGTATATGTAGCGGATCATCCGTTGGTGGCGCATAAATTGAGCGTTCTGCGGGATAAAAAAACCAGTGTGAAAGACTTTCGGGAACTGGTGTCTGAAATCGGGATGTTGATTACTTACGAGGCGACGCGGGATTTGCCGTTGACGACGCGTATTGTTGAGACGCCGATTTGCAAGGCGGAAGTCCCGACGCTGAAAGGGAAAAAATTCGCGGTCGTGCCGATTCTGCGCGCCGGTCTGGGACTGGTGGA
The DNA here is from genome assembly GCA_905233795.1 of uncultured Oscillibacter sp. Lineage (GTDB taxonomy): Bacteria > Bacillota > Clostridia > Oscillospirales > Oscillospiraceae > Oscillibacter. Next base: position 2,715 of record CAJOFP010000104.1, read on the forward strand.
CGGCGTATTGCGTCTGGTGCCGAGCGCCCGCGTGGGACATATCGGCATGTATCGGGATGAGACGACGCTGGAGCCGCATGTTTATTTCTGCAAAATGCCGAAAGATATATCAGAGCGCAATGTTTTAATCGTCGATCCCATGTTGGCGACGGGCGGAAGCGCGTCGGCGGCGGTATCGGAGATGAAACGGCGGGGGTGTAAGAATATTAAATTTATGGTCTTGCTTGCCGCGCCGGAGGGCATTCAGAAAATGCGGGAAGATCATCCCGACGTGGATATTTACTGCGGCGCGATTGACGAGAAATTAAACGAAAACGGTTATATTGTTCCCGGACTGGGCGACGCCGGCGACCGGATATTCGGTACAAAATAACCCCCCTAAATCCCCCCTTTCAGGGGGGACTTTCCAATTTTCAATACTTTTTCATTCAGGGGAAACTCTTTCCCCTTGCGTTCCCCCGTCCCTGAAAGGGAAGGGGGACAGGGGGAAGGGTTTTTATTTTCATACAGGCTCTAATTGTGCGACCCGAAATAATAAAAATTATAAAATAAATAAAAAATAAAATAAAAACAAAAGGGGGCTGTCGGCGTGACAGTCCCCTTTGTTTTCTTAGTAAAACCGCTTTTTATTTTTACGAGCGGCCTCAGATTTCTTACGGCGTTTGACGCTGGGGCTTTCATAATGCTCTCTCTTGCGCACTTCCGCGATTACGCCCGCTTTAGCGCAAGAGCGTTTAAAACGCTTCAGAGCGCTGTCAATCGACTCGCCGTCTTTCACATGAATCTCAGACATCCATATCCCTCCCTCCGGGTATCCGGCGGTCCGGATACTTCAGGGCCCTATAAAATAAAAAAATTATACAGCCTTATTGGAATTATTATAATATCGCCTCGTTCTTTTGTCAAGATATTTTTCGCGGAAAAATTGTGAATATTTTTGTTGAAATCGCGGTTTACGATTTTATTTCGGCGGGTTTACAGACCAATTAGCTTAAAATTCGCTTAAAATTCGCGTCGAAATACGGGAGAGATATATTTCGACAAAATGAAATGGAATTTGACAAACGAAGCGGGTCTATGTATAATATTCCGTGGAATTGAATTATAAAGATAATATAAATAAATTGCCGGAATAAACGCCGGATGATTGCGATAATTATATTATATATTATATTATAATATTTAATAAAATATTATAATAATTTTTGATAAATTTTAGATAATCGCAAGAATATAACGAATCCGGGCGGGGGAATGCTATGAAAATCGGATTTACGGAGTTAATACTGGTTTTTGTTGTGGCGTTGATTGTGATCGGGCCGGATAAGCTGCCGGGATACGCGAAAAAATTGGGAGAGGCGTTAGCGATATTTAAAAAAGCGTCGGACGAGGCCACGCGGGAAATTAAAGAAAATATCACGGAGCCGTTGGAAGAGGCGGCGCGTCCGTTACGCGAAGCGATGGAGCCCGTGGAGGAGTTAAATCGCGCCGTGCGCGGGAACGTGCGGGACGTGCAAAATTCGATCAATCGCGTGGGGCGGAAAAATAATAAAGATAATCAAAATAATCAATCAGATACGGCAAGCGATATAGGCGATATGTCAAATCCCGATAACCCGGATTTAAAAAATAAACGGGATTCTAATCAAGACGCGAATCAAGATTCAAATCCGGACGCGGAAACGGAAAATAATATAAATAATAATATAAATAATATTGAAAACGCGCAAGTGAAAACGAACGCGGATAAAATGGAAAATCAGGATATAGGCGATATAGACGCGGAGGGAGAAGCGGCGCATGAGAATCGGAGTGAATGAATTATTATTAATTTTATTAATCGTCGTGATTAT
>CAJOFP010000105.1 GCA_905233795.1 uncultured Oscillibacter sp.
TCCAGTCTTGCGCTCTCTTCCGTATAACGCTCATATTTTCTGGCGTCATCCGTCAAATGCCGAATAATCTGCGCCTCTCCGTCTTTCAGGTCGTTCCCGACAAACTGAAAACGAATCTCGCCGCTGGTCAGACCGCCTTTCACGGGATAATACAGCGTATCAAACGTATGGACAATCGTGGAAATCAACGCGAAAATCGCTTTCTCTCTCTGGTTTTGCGCTTCCACATACTGCTGATCCGACGCGGGAACGTGTTCGCTTTCCATGTCTTTGACAAGCTGTTCAATAGCCATATGTTTTTTGCTGTTCTCATACAGCCGTTCCATCAGGCTCTTTTGACCGGAAAGAAACATCACGCGATTTTTAAAAACGCTGTTATTATAAAAATCCATTAAATCCGGATGCAGGTCCGCGCCGCCGTAAGGTTCAAAAATAATCAGCGACACTTTGTCCCGTTCCAGACGGATTTCATCCACGGCGGGCATGACATACAGATTTTCATAACAGTCTTTCAAAGACGGACGGAATCGAGTTTCCAGAAATTTAATTAATTCCGCCTTCGCTTTTTCATTGCTGTAACTTTCCACCAGCGTATTCATCTGGGCGACCATATTTTTCGTGTTCTGATAATAATAACGCCCCCGGTTGTCCATCTTCAAATACCAACTCTGTTGTATAATTTCCTCCAGAGCCTTCTTGTATTGATTTAAATCCGCGCCGGGTTCGCAGAGATAGCCCAGAATCTCAGACTCCGTCAGACCGTTGACGCCGAGTTTGATTTCATTCAATGACGCCATCAATAATAAGCGGCTGACATTTTGCGCGTAAGGGAAAGAATCGTTAAATTCTTCCTGATAACCGGCGTCTATAGCCTCCGCCGTCGATTTCCCTCCCTGCGCTATATCATGGCTGATCGCGTTGGCGAGAGAGGAATTAATCTCATGGATAAAACCAAGCGTCGCAGGGCTGTTCAGGTTTATATCATATACATTGACCAGATACGCCGAATTCGCCCGCCCGCTTTCATAAAATTGGCGGATAATCTGACGCATCAGACGAATCAGGCCGCGGGTCTGCTGAAAATTCGGATTTTCTTTGAAACGCGCGTATAAGTCTTTAATAGACGGGTGAAACGGATAGCTGTCTTTGATCCCGGCGAACCGGACGGACGGGGACTGTCCTGATAACCCGGATTTATTGGCTTGTTCCAGCGCGTTCTTAAACGTCACGGCAATCTCGTAAACATCATGGGAATTCCGGACCGGAACGCTTTCAAACAGGCGGACGCGGAGAATATCATAAATCTCGTCCGAATTTAACGCGACCGGTTCTATATTTAACGCGACGCGGTTCGCCTCATTTTCTAATTCTTTAAAGCTGGACTGTAAAAGAGCGGAGGCGGATTCATATGTCGCTTTCAAATCGGAAAACACCAGACATACATCTCTGAGTTGTTCTTTTCCCAAAGCGCTGAAAAGATTCGCCAAAGCGGTCATGGTTACTTTGCACAGATCCGAGTTGCCAATAGCCGTGGCTTTGGCGTATTCCAGATATGGCGGAAGCTCATCAAGCAGGATCAAAATTTTCTGTCCCCGCAAAAGATTGATCCACGCGCTTTCGCCCGGCGCTCGCAACGGCGAATAAAGGTCTTTGAATACGTCGCCTTTTCCCAACTGCGCCGCCAATTCCCCCCATATTCCATACGGTATATCCGTTTCACGCCCGGAATACGACAGAACTTTAATTTCACCAAGATTTTCAAAGCCGGGCCCCAGAATTCTGGAACGCAGTTTAATATTTTGAGCGAGAAGTGCGAGCGCAATCATATTATGCGTCTTTCCACCGCCCATAGCCTGCGTCAGCTTAATAACGCCAGTATCTGATTGACCTGTAAATCGCTTGAAAGCGACGTCAAACAGCGTCCTCATGCCAGCGGTCTGGAAATTACTTGTGAAAAACTCTTCCGCGTCTATTTTTCCTTCGGGCAGATCGCTCAGATTCAGAGTAAATTCCGTCGTTGAATCTGAAAAGACGTTCTGACGTGGTTTACAGAGATCCGCCATAGATTTCATGGGACAGCGTCTCCTTTCTAATTTGTATGATTATCCGAAAACTGTGTTATAATTAATTTTTATTTTTATCCAAAAAATATATTAGTCAGCGCGAAACGGAGATATATTTTCATCCGCGAGCCGGACGGATTCCAGTGAAAAAAGAATAGCACAATTTGTAACGGAAGGCAAGAAAAAAATAAAATCCGTATGCATATGACAATCATTAGCGGTTTACGCGCAATAAAATACTGCAATCTGTTATTTTTTCCTAAATCAGGATGGAAGGAGGACGCGATTCTCGGCTTTTTATCTACTGTCAACAACTTAGGCTATAAATTTACTGAAAGATAAGATTGAAGCAAGTGATAAAAGCAATCAGACATTTGATTTTTTATCGTGATAATATTTTGCCTTTCGCGCTTTTTCCGAGAGACGTTTCTATCCACAGATACTGAACAGACTCTTAGCTTTGCTTCACGGACAGTGACGGAAATCCCATTAGCGATATGGTAAAGATTATCGATGAAAATTTTTGTCAGTCTCTTGTTAAATGGGATTATTATACTTGCGCAACGCTGTTTTATAGAGTCATAATTTGTCTGTTTTTACAAAAAATAAGAGAAATTTAAGAATTATTTTATATATATTATCAAAATAAAATTTTACGCTTGCGCTTGTGTTTTTCTATTTCTATGGTAAAATAAATAATGAATCCATATTAAGGAGATATGACATATGAATGAGTCAACCATATCCAACGGTATACAAACGCGTCAGAACGAAGAGGGCAACGTCGCAAAGCTGGCGGCGGCGGATCGGCTGTACAGTGAAGTAAAACGAATGAGTTTTTTTAAATTTCTGATCGCGGTTATTTTTCCGTTCGCGCTCTCGTGGATTCAGCTTTTTTGGGATAACTCACTGATTACAAGCGTTTCATGTGTTCTTGCCGTCATATCAATGCTGTTGTCGTACCGGCTGACCCCGGCGATTCAAAGAAAAGTCACTCTGGCCGCCGATATAAAACAGGATTATGACGTATCCGTCTATCAGATGCCGTGGAATCCCGCGCTCTTTGGAACGAGAAAGAATCTGGCGCGGGAAATCGCGGAAAACAACGCGGCGGGACGGAACCGGAATGAGAATAATAAGTTCAGGGACTGGTACAGACCGGAGACAGACAGTTTGTCCCTTGAAGAGGGAATTTTCGCGTGTCAGAAAGAGAATTACGCGTGGGACGCCAATATTCGCAAACGCTACAGAAATCTGTGCGCGGCGGGAATCGGGACGCTTATTCTTGTGATTTTTGGCATTGGGATTCTCAGAGACGAATCCGTTACGGTTTTGCTTGCGCGTCTTTTGTTTATTATTCCGATTCTCAGCTGGCTTCTGGAAACTGTCAAAGATTTGAACGAGGATATGGAACGTCTGGAAGAAATGAAAGCCGAGTTTCAGTCAGCGGATACGCGAAACATGGAGGATTTGCAAAAAATTCAAAAAAATATCTATGAGCATAGAAAGAGCTCTTTAACGCCTCCGGGCTTTGTCTATCAATTATTCAGAGACCGTGACGAAGAAACCGCCCGACGTACAATAGAGATGGAAAGCTGGGGGAAAAGAGATTGAAACAGATTCGATTTGACGAAAAATTTCGACTGGTCGTTCCGTTGGAAGCGCAATCACCCATGATTCACTTTCAGGCGCGGGAAACGGGCGCGACAATCCGCGCAACGGAGGTAAAGCCCAAATTTGACCGTTTTCTCTGGAAACGTATCAATGAACGGAAATTAAATTCCGCCGGGATGATTCAAAAACAGTCGGACAGCGATCAGCGCGACGCGGTCCCGTCGTTAAAATACCGTATGCGGATTTATTGCCCGGAACCGCCGCAGGTAGTTTCTATTAATAACGGAAGTGTTAAAAGCCCGGACGGACGATCCGTCAAATTACAGGATTATTCTTATTCCCTGTTTTACGGCAACTCCGGAAAGCCTACATTAGATGATCAAACAATGGGAATTTTATCAAATCCCGTGTTGGAAATCCAGTGCCTCAACGACGGACTTCGAGAATTGATAGAAGAATCCGTGACGGAGTTTTTTCTCACGACGAATTTCGGAATTATGCAAAGCAAGGGTTTCGGAAGTTTTTCCCCGTCGGACTTTTGCGATGATGATTGGCTCAACGACGTGCGGAGAGCGGAAATCGCCGGGTATCTGAAAGCGAAAACCGGAACGGATATTTGCTATTATATGCAAATGAAATATCCCTATTATGACGCCGAATGGGACGCGTCTGTGAAAGATTTTACGGATACTTTCGAGGCGATACGCTGTTTTTATCAGCTTATGAAATCGGGCTATAATCAGGCGCGTTCCTACGGAGAAAGCGAATATGAACGCTCTTTTCTGTTTCAGTATATGCACGATTTGGGAATCGGAAACGAAAAAGCGTGGATGAAACGGGAACACATTTCGCCCGCCGTAAATTTTATTACGTCCGCGCCTTGCTTGGAACGACTGGAAACGTATCCTATCAAACGGAGGACAGGCGGCGCGTTAATGTCACAATTTCCGGAGAGTTGCAAAGAGTTTCCTCTCCCGTTTTCTTTAAAGTCGTGAAAGATACGGTATTTATCACGGCGTTTCCCGTCCCGAAAGAAGTCTACGGGCAAATTTACACGTTTACCGGAGATCGTCGGAGAGGATATGAAAGCGGTGAAATCAGTACGCCGGAAGCGGAACTGTTCGCGTCGAGGGCGTTCGATACGCGGGACTTCATGGAGCGTTATGTGGAACATTACAACCGCCTGATTCGGGAAAATCGACTGCCGAAATTCCTGAAATACGCGAAAGAGGTGAGACCGCTGTGATATATTATACCGGCGTTACCATCGGACCAATCTTCGATACCATATCAAACGCGACGATTCCCGCCGCTCTTTGGTTCGCAAGCTATCTGTTTTCAGACCTGTGCGGACGACTCTGCAAGGGCGTTTCGGAGATTCCCGGCGCCGTGATTCTCTCACCGTTTTATAACGGCGCGGAAGAAAACGACGGCGTTGGAAAATATCATGACAGGATTGTTTTTTATACGGATTATTTTGACAGTAAATCCGCGCTGGACGAAAAGTTAAAGACCGTCATTCAAACCGTTATTACGGAAACGGTCGATGTTTTTCCGGACGAGGCGTTACAAGCGTCGAACGAAAAAACTGAGCGGTACAGCCGCGAACGCTTTTTGATTTTTCTGAAAGAATATCTGCAAATACATTATGTAATTTTATCGGAAAAAGAGACGGACGGCAAAAACGTGATTCTGACGCTCTCGCCTTATCTTGACGCGCTGGAACTGATGAAAACATTTCCGATGGATAGCGCTATAGACCCATTTCGGCGGATGTTCGCCCGGAAAGATGTCCTGAAAGACAGCGGAAACGCGCTGATTAAAAAAAGCGTTTTGTTTCCGTCAGACGCCGGAAATTTTTTGACGGGTAAAAACTGGAATATCCGTAGCATCTCGGAAATCGCCCGGACGGTCAGGGATTCGGAGCGGAAGCGCGATTATTATTACGCGGTCGTATCCGCTGACGGCGACGGCATGGGGAAATTTTTACAGGGATTGGACAATGAATCCGTCATCATCGCAAATTACGGCGGAATGCCGATTTACGCCGGAGGCGACGATCTGCTTTTTCTGGCGCCGTTGACCGGGACAGTAAAAGATTTTTCAGACGCGGAAGCGGCTGAGAAAAGAGATAAAGATATTGTGTCTTTATGCGGCGCGTTGCGCGATTTGTTCGTAAATACGATTCGGACGGAATTTGAAACGGAATTTAAAAAAGCGTTTCCCGAAAAAGATATGCCTTTATTAGAATTCCCGACGCTGTCTTTTGGAGTGGCTGTGCAGTTTGAGAAATTCCCGCTATATGAGGCGTTAGAACAGTCGCGGAATTTGTTATATCAGGCGAAAAAGAAGATATATCAGGGCAAAAAAGACAATATTCTTTTGGAACTGCGTAAGCATAGCGGAAAGAGCGCGGCGTTGCTGATTCATAATCCTGATATAGAGGCTTTTGAGGAACTGTCGGAAGCGGCGCGGGGCGAAAATTTAGACAGCGAAAAGCCGACGGCGTTGCTATATACATTGCAAAATTTTCATTCCGTCGTCTCTGTTTTAATCGCTAATACGCGCAAGAGTCTGAACGCTGGCGAATGTCCCGACGCGCTCAAAAAGAATTTTGTATTGTCATGGGGGAATCTGTTCGACAATCCCGGACAGGAGATTTCCAAAGAATATACGGACGGCGTCGGAGACGCGTATTTTACGCGCCTGTTGTCGGAAAATCGGCGCGTATCCGTACCGACATACGCCATGCCGAGCGAATTTCAGGACAATTCCCTGAGAACTCTTGTCAATATTTTAATTTATGAAAAATTCATGCGTGAGAAAGTCAGCGAACAGGAACGGACGGACAGTCTGAAAACGGAAGCGGGTGAGGCGTCATGAAATATCTTGTCAAATTCAAGCCGCTGGAACCGTATACGTTCGGCACGGAACAGACGTTTGATTATCCGTCAGACGATGAAAAAACCGGAAAAGAATCTTATTTCGTTCTCTCCAGAACCGTTCCGACGCAGACGACGATTTTGGGCGCGTTACGCTATCTGGCGCTGAAAAAGAAAGACCTGTTGCATACGGATTTTCACTATCCCGATTTGCAAGAAATACAAAAAACAATCGGTTCAAAAAGTTTTTGTTTTGAATCCGAAACCGTTCAAGACTTCGGCGTGATTCACAGCGTTTCGCCGCTGTTTCTTCTCCGCGCGGAACTTGACGGCGAAAATATCTTGATCCGCAATCCGTTTCATAACTCAAATCGTAAGAGAACCGCGGGCTATCAGCCTATGCGAATGATGAAGCGAAAAATATGGACATCTCACGGGGAAATTTCCCTGCCGGACGACGGAGAATATGACGCGAAAAAAGGCTACGCCGGAGGTTATATTGATATTAAAAATAAAATGATCTATCAGGATTTGTTTCAATCCGTTATGTTGCCGGGAAATCAGAAATCGTCCGGGGATGATGAACGCGCCTATTATCGGCGTCAAATGATTTGTCTAAATTCTAATTGCTGTTTCGCCGTGTATGTTGACGCGGACGAGGACGCGTTTCCGCTGGAAAGTATTTCATATATGGGACAGAAACGCGCCGCGTTTCGGGTTACGGCGGAGCCGTCCGACGCCGAATCCATCGAAACGCAAGTCCGCGAGGCGTTCGCCGACGATTCCGAAACGCCGTGGTTTTACGCGCTTTCGCCGCTATGGGTTCCGCCCAATACTGACTATTCCGCGTTCTGTATCGTGGAGGAACTGTCACAGCGTCAACTTATCACAAATTATCGGGAAAAACGCCATGTCCGCAAACTGCGAAGAAGCGCCGTCCGGTATCACTTAATTCAAGCCGGGAGCGTATTTTACGACGCGTGTCCGCTGAATCTCGGACGCGAAAACTGTCGCAATATCGGCTATAATTCCGTGGTTCAACTGGGAGGGAAACTGTTATGAACGCTGTTATTTTAAAGCTGGAATGCCTGACCAATCTGCACGTCGGCAACGGCGACGTGAATTATAATATCATTGACAACGAGGTTGAGCGCGACCCCGTGACCCTGTATCCCGTAATTCACGCGTCGGGCGTCAAGGGCGCGTTGCGGGAGTTTTTCGAGCGTAACGAAATAGGCGAAATTGACGCGTTATTCGGTAAAGAGGCGGGAAAAGACGGCGATAAAGGCACGTCTCCGGGCAGATTGAAAATCCTGTCGGCGGAAATGCTGGCGATTCCGGTACGCGCTTCCGCCGGGGACAAGCCCTATTATCTGGTGACGACCGAAACCGCCGTCAAGTGCTATTACCGCATGAAACAGGAATTTCTC
>CAJOFP010000106.1 GCA_905233795.1 uncultured Oscillibacter sp.
GGCGATAAAATTAATATCTGCGTGCCGACGGGGAATTTTGGGGATATTCTGGCGGCATGGTATAGCAAACAAATGGGATTGCCAATCAATAAATTAATCTGCGCGAGTAATCGCAATGATATTTTGACGGATTTTATCAGAACCGGGATTTATAACCGCAATCGTGATTTTTATACCACCATGTCGCCGTCGATGGATATTTTAATCTCTTCCAATTTAGAGAGATTATTATATCATCTGTCGGGCGAAAACGACGGGGAAGTCCGGGGCTATATGCGGGAATTGGCTGAAAACGGCAAGTATGAGATTCAAAATGATTTAAAAATAAAATTACAAAATGAATATTGGGGCGGCTTCTGTGACGAAAACGAGACTCTCAAGACAATCGGCGATTACTGGAAAAATTATAAATATTTAATCGACACGCACACGGCGGTGGCCGCCGGGGTCTTGGAAAAATATCGTCAGGAGACGGGCGATCAGCGCGTCGCCGTTTTCGCGTCCACGGCGTCGCCGTATAAATTCTGTGATTCTGTCTTAAAAGCGATTGGCGAAAATAATCATTTAAATTCCGGCATAGAATTACTGGAAAAATTAAATCAGGTCAGCGGCGTGAAAATCCCGAAGAGATTGGCGGAATTGAAAAACAAAACGCGTCGATTTGATCTGACGGCTGATAAAAACGATATGGATCAAGTCGTTTTGGATTTCCTGAAATAATTTTTAAAATAAATAATAATATAAACAGCGAAAGGACGGACAAGTAATGGCCCTTTACGCCATAGGGGATTTGCATTTGGCGTTTGGCGTAAAAGAAAAATCTATGGAAATATTCGGTCCGGCGTGGGAGAATTACACGCAACGGATTGAAATCGCCCTGCAAGATTTGACGGCGGAAGATGTTCTGATTTTGGCGGGGGATACGTCATGGGGCATGACGCTCGAAGAGACGGCGAATGATTTTCAATTTTTAAATCAATTTCCATGTAAAAAATGGTTAATCAAAGGCAATCATGATTACTGGTGGAATACGGCGGCGAAAATGCGGGCGTTTTTCGACAAAAACGGATTTAATACGCTGAATTTAATATATAATAACTGCGCGATTTATAAAAATCACGCGATTTGCGGGACAAGAGGCTGGTTTCCTGAGGACGACGCGCAGAATTTAAAAATATTAAACCGTGAGGCGGGACGGCTGGAACGGTCTTTGATATGCGCCGGAGAAAATGTCGGCAACGGCGATAAAATAAACGCCGGATCGAATGGGACTGACGGCGGGAACGGCGATAAAATAAACGCCGGGGAACGGGAAATTTTATGCTTTTTGCATTATCCGCCGATTTATCAAAATTATCGCTGTGATGTTTTTATAGATAAAATGCGGGAATACGGCGTAAAAAAATGCTTTTACGGGCATTTGCACGGACAGGCGATTCAACGGCGTTTTGAGGGCGTCTCGGATGGGATTGAGTTTTCTCTGATTTCGGCGGATTATTTAAAATTTAAACCGGTAAAAATATGTGATTGAGAATAAAAAAATAAAATTGAAAAAATTTCGCGGCGGACGGAAAAAAGACTGGTAATTGAAAATAAAATATGCTAAAATATAAATTCGTCTGAAAAGAGAAGATAAAAAATCGCGCTTGAAGTGAAAATTAAAAAAAGGAGGAATTAAATTTTTATGCGTGTAAAAAACTGTGAAAAGACGGAAAAAAGTCAGGTAATTTTAGAAGTGGAAGTGGGAGCGGAGGAGTTTGAGACCGCTCTGGAAAAAGCGTATCAAAAAATGCGTCGAAGTATCCGGGTACATGGTTTCAGGCCGGGCAAGGCGCCACGGAAAATAGTGGAGTCCATGTACGGCGTGGAAGTGTTTTTTGAAGAGGCGGTCAACGCCGCGTTGCCGGACGCTTATGAGGCGGCTGTAAAGGAAAAGGATTTGCGCGTTGTCGGCAATCCGCAAGTCGAGGCGGTAGGCGAAATCACGCGGGACGGATTTGTATTTAAAGCGACGGTTCCGGTCTATCCCGAAGTGACGCTGGGGCAGTATAAAGGCCTGTCCGCGCCGAAGATGGAAGTAAATATTACTGAAGAGAACGTGGACGCGGAAATCAAGCGGATGTCGGATCGGAATACGCGTCTGGTCAGCGTGGATCGGGAAGCCAAAGAGGGCGACACGGTTGTGATTGATTTCGAGGGCTTTCTGGACGGCAAGGCGTTTGAGGGCGGCAAAGGCGAGAATTATAATCTTGAACTGGGTTCCGGTAATTTTATACCCGGATTTGAGGAACAGTTAATCGGCGCGAAAGCGGAAGAGGAAAGAGAATTAAATGTCAAATTTCCGGAGAATTACGCGAAAGATTTGTCGGGAAAAGACGCGGTATTTAAAGTCAAAGTACACGAGGTAAAAGAAAAAGACGCGCCGGAAATTGATGATGAATTTGCCAAAGACGTTTCGGAATTTGACACGCTTGAGGAACTGCGGGCGGATTTGCGTAAAAAACTGACGGAAGACCGGGAGCGTGTAATTCAACGCGAATTTGAGGATGATTTAATGAATCAGGTCGCTGACGGCATAACGGCGGAGATTCCTGAAATCATGATTGACCGTCAGGCGCGGCAATTTATAGATAATTTAAAAATGCAGGTCTATCAGCAGGGCATGAATTATGACCAGTATTTGGAAATGACGAACACGGACGAGAGCAAATTATTATCCGACGCGAGAGAGCCGGCGGAAAAGCAAGTCCGCATGGATTTGGCTATCGCGGCGATTATCGAAGCCGAAAAATTAGAGGCGACGCCGGAGGATATAGAAAAAGAATATGAGAGTTTAGCGGCGCAATCGGCGTTGGACGTGGAATCGGTCAAGAAATATTTCACGGATGATCAAATCCGGGATCAGACGCTGACGCGGAAAGCGGTGGCGGTTGTCACGGACAGCGCGACGGCGTTGAAACCGGAAGAAAAACCGGAAGAGAATCAAGAAAATAATCAGGAAAATTAAAATATAATTAAATATAATAAAAAATTAAAATTAAATTTAAATTTTGGATATATATTTGAATTATTTTGGATATATATTATATATATTAAATTTATTTTTGATTTGAAACGCGGGGGGTTTAGTCGGATGGAACTGGTGCCGTATGTAGTGGAACAAACCAGCCGGGGAGAGCGTTCGTATGATATATTCTCCCGGTTATTGAACGACCGGATTATATTTCTGGGCAATCAGGTGACGGAAAACACGGCGAGTCTGGTTGTGGCGCAGCTTTTATATTTAGAGGCGCAGGACCCGGACAAAGATATACAGCTTTATATTAACAGCCCCGGCGGATCGGTCACGGACGGCATGGCGATTTATGACACGATGCGTTATGTCAAGTGCGATGTTTCGACGATATGCGTGGGACTGGCGGCGAGTATGGGCGCGTTTTTACTGGCCGCCGGGACAAAGGGCAAGCGTATCGCGCTGCCCAACGCGGAAATTATGATTCATCAGCCGTCGGCGGGTACGCAGGGACAAATTACGGATATGGCGATTCATTTGAAGCGTCTGGAAATTATCAAAAAGCGCATGAATGAAATTCTCGCCGCCAATACGGGGAAGTCGATTGAGGAAGTCACGGCGGCCTGTGAGCGCGATAATTTCATGAGCGCGGAAGAGGCTTTGCAATTCGGATTGATTGATAAAATTATAACCGCGAAAAACGCGTAAGCGGGGGGCGGGTGATTCTAATAGATCGGAAGAAATTTCAAATGAATGGTAATAATAATATCGGCAATCGCTGTTCGTTTTGTAATAAATCCGAACAGCACGTCCGGCATATGATACAGGGGCCGGGGGTTCGTATCTGTGACGAATGCGTAAGATTATGTATGCGCGTGATTAACGCCGGATATGAAGAACCGGAGAGTAATATATACGAGGAGCCGGATGAACAGTTGCCGACGCCGAAAGAGATTCGGCAGGTTTTAGATCAATATGTAATCGGACAGGAAGAAGCGAAAATCGCGCTTTCGGTTGCCGTGTATAATCATTATAAGCGCGTGTATTTCGGCGGCGACGAAGATGTGGAATTGCAGAAAAGCAATATTTTATTGCTTGGGCCTACCGGTTCCGGCAAGACGCTTTTCGCCCAGACGCTTTCAAGGATTTTAAAAGTCCCGTTCGCTATCGCCGACGCGACGACGCTGACGGAAGCCGGTTACGTCGGCGATGATGTCGAAAATATTTTATTAAGATTATTGCAGGCGGCGGATTTCGACGTGGAACGCGCCGAACACGGGATTATATATGTAGACGAAATTGATAAAATCGCCCGGAAAAGCGAAAACGTGTCGATTACAAGAGACGTATCCGGCGAGGGCGTCCAACAGGCGTTATTGAAAATCGTCGAGGGGACGGTCGCCAACGTCCCGCCGCAGGGAGGCCGCAAGCATCCCCATCAGGAATTTATCCAGATTGATACGAAAAATATTTTGTTTATCTGCGGCGGCGCGTTTGACGGATTGGATAAAATCATAGAGC
>CAJOFP010000107.1 GCA_905233795.1 uncultured Oscillibacter sp.
AAGCGGTTGAGGATACGGAAAACGCGGAAGAGAACGCGGAAAGCCCGGACGACGCGGAAGCGGTTGAGGATACGGAGAACGCGGAAGAAAACGCGGAAAACCCGGACGACGCGGAAGCGGTTGAGGATACGGAAAACGCGGAAGAGAACGCGGAAAGCCCGGACGACGCGGAAGCGGTTGAGGATACGGAAAACGCGGAAGAAAACGCGGAAAACCCGGACGACGCGGAAGCGGTTGAGGATACGGAGAACGCGGAAGAAAACGCGGGTGGATACGCGAGTCTGGAAGAGGCGTTAGCGGAAGCGGGCGTCACAATGAGTACGGAAAGCGATCTGGCGGAAAACAGTATCGCGGCGTTCGCGCTGATTATTCTTGGCGTCGCGTTCGTGACGGCGGCTTTCGTCTGGGCGATCCATAAAGTATTGGATATTTTCCTGTTTAATCCCTTGGAAGTCGGCTGCCGTAAGTTCTTTATCGTAAATACCTATGGTCCCGCGAATTTCCCGGAACTGAAACAGGCGTTCCAGCCGAATTATATGGGGAACGTGTTCGGAATGTTCCTGCGCGATTTATATATTTACCTGTGGGGGCTGTTGTTTGTCATTCCCGGTATCGTGAAAAAATATTCTTACAGAATGGTTCCGTATATTCTGGCGGAGAATCCCGATATAGGCGCGAACGAGGCGGTCACGCTGTCGCGTCAAATGATGGACGGCCACAAGTGGAACGCGTTTGTATTGGATTTGTCTTTCTTGGGATGGCATATTCTGGACGGTTTCACGATGGGCATTTTGGGCATATTCTGGGTGAATCCGTATGTATACGGCACGGACGCGGAGTTATATCTGGCGATCAAAGGCGAATATGAGGCGAAACAGAACGCGAATTACAACGCGGGATATAACGCCGGATATAACGCCGGTTACAGCGCGAATGAAAACGCGAATAACAGCGCGGTTGACAACGAAAGCGGCGCGGATAATGACGCGGGTTACAGCGCGAATGATAGCGCGAGTGAAAACGCGGTTCCGGTTGAAAATTCGGATGAAAACGCGGCGGACGGGAATTTGAACGAAAATTCCTGATGATGTGATGATGCGATGATGTGATGATGAATTGAATGGAATCCCCCGGCGCGTTTTACGCGCCCGCCCCCTGTTGACAAATTGACAAGGGGCAAGGACGGAAACGCGCCGGGGGGATTTATATAAAAACAGCGATTCAATATATCAATAAATATATAAATATATATATTTATATAGCTAATATATATATATATATATATCGTGGAAGGACGTGATGAGTATGCGTACATTGACGGCGGATTGTTTTCAGGAGGACGCGGACGCGGTTCTGGAGATTCTGCGGCGTTTGGACCCGCAAGGCGAGCATGAAAGCGCCGTGACCATTCGGGACGCCCGGCGCATTATGGATAACGCGGGATCGCTGGACGCGGCGTTTTTAAATGTCGAAATGCCCGACGGCGACGGCATGAGTTTCGCCCGCGAACTGGAAAAAAAACACCCGCTTGTGAATATCATATTCATCGCCGATCAGAGCAATTATTATAATAATCAATACGCTATGGAGGCGTTTCAGATATACGCCAGCGCGTATTTGTTAAAGCCCGTTTCGGAACGGGCGGTATCGGACGCCATCGCCCATTTGCGCTATCGCAATTTCTCCCCGGATTTTTCGGAAAAGCCGATTCAAGTCCGCTGTTTCGGGGTCTTTGTGGCGACCTGTCAGGGAAAGCCGGTGGAATTTCGGCGGTCTAAAACGGAAGAATTATTCGCCTATTTAATCGACCGGCAGGGCGCGATGTGCACGACGGATATGATTATCGGCAATTTATGGCCGGAAGAGCCGGTCAGCCCGTCCAAGCAGAATTTAATTCGGATCATGATTTCGGA
Organism: uncultured Oscillibacter sp.; assembly: GCA_905233795.1. Lineage (GTDB taxonomy): Bacteria > Bacillota > Clostridia > Oscillospirales > Oscillospiraceae > Oscillibacter. The sequence continues at coordinate 1,914 of CAJOFP010000107.1, forward strand.
TTTGAAAACGACGCTGAGAAAATACGGCGCGGATAATGTTATTTTAAGAGGCAAGGGGACAGTGGGTTTAAATACAAGCCGGATCGACTGCGATTATTATCGCTATTTATTGGGCGAGCCCCTCGCGCTTCACCAGTTCCGGGGCGAGTATATGTCCCAGTACGCTTTCGCGGAGGATACCCGCAACGGCCTCATGCGCCGCTATTTCGAGTAAATTTTAATAATTTTAATAATTTTAATAATATTTAAATTTTATTATATATTTTTATATTTTTATATTTTTATTTATATTGATTATAATATTATTTTAATTTCGCAAGTTTGCGCTTTCGGAACAGCCGTAATGACATGTGAATCGCGTAGATATATAACACGGACGCCGCGAAATTAATCACGGGCAAATCACGGGTTATGATTAATAATAAAATATAGGCCGCGCTGATACCGATCAGGCGCAGATAATAATTCCGGCAGGCGCGTTCTTTCGCGTAACGCTCCAAAAGCGATAAAAATAAAAGATACGCGAAAAGCCAGATGGCCACGGATAAAATTTTCATGGAATCCCGTACAGTCGGATTGCGTAACATTTCCAGAACCTGCGTTAAATAGCTAAGCGAAATAATTAAAAACAAATGCAGAAATAAATAGCCGTCGCCGCTGGTCTCCCGCTCACGGTCTATAATATGATCATATACATAGCCGTAATTTAAAAACAGTCCCGACGCGAACGCGAACGCCAGCGCGGAATGACAGATTCCAAGCGGCGTGATTCCGTCGTTAAAAAATCCGGCGAGTTCGACGATCATTTCCCCAAACGAGAACACGACATATAACATGACGCGTTCGGTCAAATGCGGGAAATCGACGCCGCGCCCGCTGCTTTTTTGCGCCGTGACGCCCGCGAATACGCCGACTAACAACGCGCACGGGGATAATACTAAGCCCGTTTTATCAAATACCGGCATTGAAATTATTATTATTACAGCTTCCGTCACGAGCATATAAAAATCCCGTTTTAAATACTCCTCACGATGGGAGGCGCGGCGCAGCGCGAACCAATATTGAATCGCCAAATGCAATAAAATCAAAGCCCACGCGACATGTATCTGATAATAATACTCTTTCCAGTCATCCCGAATCCCGGCGGCGATATAATATAATAAATACATGTTTATAAATATACATATATTACGCTGTATTTTATGCTCCGGGAAACGGTTGATAAACAGCGTGGAATAATACCAGATTTCCAGAACCGCAACCGAAAACAATAAAAACGTAATATAAACCGCCGTATCGGGAACGCCGTCCTCTAATTTCAATAAAGCCCCGCAACGGCTGATGGTGTGTACGAAAATCAAGTCATAAATTAACTCGATATATTCTACTTTTCGTTCCTCGTCCTGTAAAAAATCAAGCATGATTTCTTTTATCATCCTTTCCGGTTTTATTATATTATTATATATTTTATATTATTATAATTATATTATATTATATCATCCATCTGTCACACGCGCATATAAAATAATATATAAATATCCCCCGCCGACTCGCGCCGCCGGGGGATTCGCGCTGAATATTATTATAATATTACAATTTCGCCACGACAGCGGCGCAGCGCGGACATAACGTCGGATATTCCGCGTTATTCCCGACGGTGGGAAGCTGTTTCCAACATCTTTCACATTTCGCGCCGTCCGCGTTTTGGATCAATACCCGGATTTTATTGAAAGGCGTATCCGCGCCCTGTTGATATAAATCCGCGTCCGCGCTGATTTTTACGCCGGAAACAATAAACAAATCCGCCAACTCGTCTAAATTAAAATATTTTTCGATAGTATTAAAATCATCATTTTCGCCGGATTTTAATAAAATTATATTCGCCTCTAACGCCTTGCCGATTTTCTTATCGGCGCGGGCTTTCTCCAACGCCGCGTTGACGCCGTCGCGCAGTAAAATTATATTATCCCAGCGCGTCATATCGCTGTCAGAAAGCGCGTAATTCTCAAAAGGCGCGTTCATGTCGTTAAACAAGACATTTAATTTATCATCCCGCGATTTATGCGGCATCGCCATCCAGATTTCATCACAGGTAAAGCACAGAATCGGCGCCATAATTTTCGTGATACTATCCAAGATTAAAAACAAAGCCGTTTGCGCGCTCCGGCGTGAATCGCCGTCCGTTTCGTCGCAATATAATCTGTCTTTGATAATATCCAGATAGAAATTCGACATCTCAACCACGCAAAAATCATTGATCGCGTGGGTAATCGCCAAAAATTCATAATTATCATACGCTTTCGCGCATTTGTTAATTAAATTATTTAATCTCGTTACCGCCCATTTATCCAGCTCCAGCATTTTCTCCGGCGGGATTAAATCATCAGGATTGAAATTATTTAAATTGCCCAAGCAATACCGCGCCGTATTTCTGAATTTTAAATAATTCTGCGATAACTGTTTAAATATCGCGTCGGAACATCTCACATCCGTGTGATAATCCGCCGACGCCGCCCATAAACGGACTAAATCCGCGCCGTATTTCTTGAATAACTCATACGGATCCATGCCGTTGCCAAGAGACTTGTGCATGGCTTTGCCTTCGCCGTC
>CAJOFP010000108.1 GCA_905233795.1 uncultured Oscillibacter sp.
TATTGCTTCTATCCAGTCCGGGTGATTTAAATTTAATAATTCCGGTTGTTCGCCCGCTTTCATGCCGCGATTTTGCAGGACAGTCCCCATAGCGCCGTCTAATAATAAATACTCTCCCGGCTTCCAGAAATCCAATCCCAAAATATTTCCCTCCGGATTCAAATTTTACAGCTTTTCCCGGTTTTTTTATACTCACACGATTCTTTTAATATACAATACGCGCACCCGCGAATACGCGCCGCCTGTTTCCGATCCGAAATCCCAATCACAGCCGTGACCGATTTGGACGGGTTCAGCATATAACTATCCGTCACATATACGCCAAGACGGCGCGTCCCGTCCAGTAAATTACAAATCTCTTTTTGCAGATTTAATTCTAAATCCCCATATCCGGGACTGAATCTGTCCGTCAGAAAATATTCTTTTTTCCATTCCCGCTTCAAATCAAGATTTAAATTTTTATCTAAATTTTTATTTAATTCCCGTTTTATTTTATCTTCCGCCGCGTCACAGCCGGATTCCACAAACGCGCTCCCGCAAGCGTCCAAAATAACCGCCCGCGCCATATCCCGCGCCCGCGCCGCCCGTAACATATTTTCAAATTCCATCCCCAGCGTACATAATAATAAAACCGCCCTGTCGCATTGTTCCAACATCATCCGCGCCGAATTTCCCCGTAAAATCATATCGCCGATTCGCAATCCGCCTGATTGCTCAAAATCCCGATATAAATTTAATATTTTATATATATAACGCGGCTGAATCATATTTTCCAGCCGCGCCGCCGTATCCGATACCATGCGCCGCAACTCTTCCGGCGCGTTTTTCCCCGCGCCTAAATAACGCAATACCTCCGGAACGCTGATTTTTATTTTTTTATCTTCCATCACGATAAATCCATATTTAATTTTACGATTTTTATTACTCTTTATTGCTATTTATCATACTATCACGCGAATTTACGCAATTTCACGCGTGGCGAACGCGTTTAAATCCATTCCCGCCGTATGCCCCGCCAAAAATTCATAATAACCTTGCGCGGCGATCATCGCGCCGTTATCGCCGCATAAATTCAACGGCGGCAGATATAAACCCGCGCCGATTTGTTCACACGCCCGGCGCAAATCTTCTCTTATAATCGAATTGGCCGCCACGCCCCCGGCGGCGCAAATGATATTCCGTCCCGTTATACGCACGGCTTCCGTCACGCGGGGAACAATCATATTACTGACGGCTTTTGTGAAATCATACGCCAGCGCGGCGCGATCTAAATCTTTTCCTGTCATTTCAGCTTTATGCGCTAAATTTACCACAGCCGTTTTCAATCCCGAAAAACTCATGTCCAACGGCGCGTCCGTCACATGGGCAAGCGGCAATTTATATACGCCTTGAGATTGCGCTTGTCGCGCTAAATCATCCAGAGGCTTTCCGCCGGGATACGGCAATCCCAGAACCCGCGCCGCTTTGTCGAAACATTCCCCGGCGGCGTCGTCTCTTGTCGCGCCTAAGATTTTCATACTTGTATAATCTTCCACATCCGCGATCAGCGTATTGCCGCCGGATATGGCCAACGCCAAAAACGGCGGTTTTAAATCCTCAAACGCCAGATAATTCGCCGCGATATGCCCCCTGATATGATGCACCGGAATCAACGGGATTTTTAAAACAAACGCCAGCGCTTTTGCGAAATTTAAACCCGTCAATAAAGCCCCGATTAAACCCGGCGCGTAAGTGACCGCTATCGCGTCCAGATCATCGCGCTTGCAATCCGCGTCCGATAACGCCTGTTCCGTCAGACCCGCTATCGCCTCCACATGGGCGCGGGACGCGATTTCCGGCACCACGCCGCCATATAACGCGTGTAAACTCACCTGAGAGGCGATTTGATTTGATAATATTCGGCGTCCGTCCTCCACAACCGCGACCGCCGTCTCATCACAGGAACTTTCTATCCCCAGTATTTTCACCTCAACGCCTCCAGTAATTTCAATTAATTTTTAATTATTATATACTTATTATTTTTTATACTTACGCTTTATATTATTTTAAAATTTTTAATCATTTTTATATTTTTTATGGCTCCCACGGCGTTTTCGCAAAATATGACGAATCCGCCTTTTTGGGAATCTGAAAATGACGGGCATATTTATCAGGCGAAAACACGCTTTGATATAATCCCGCGTATTCTTTTAATAAAACATCGCCCGAAATATTATCATTAACATGACTATACGGCGACCAGTATATTATTTTATAATGCACCCCAAACGCGACAGCGTCAAAACCCGCAATTTTCCCACCGTTGCGTTGATAAAATTTAAAACGCCGCTCCGCCATGACCGGATCGTCCGCGTCTTTCGGCTCTTCAATTTCACATAATATTACAGTATCCGGCATAATCTCCCGCATTTTTGACAATATTATATGCCCAAGTCCGGCGTTTCTTCGCTCCGGCGTCACGCATAAATAATCCATCAATGCGAAACCCGGATTCTCAGACCATAAAAAACACTCGCCGATTAATTCACTGTCATCATATGCGCACAACGGATGATACTTTCCCGTATCACGCATAAATATAATATTATATAATGGTCTTAATTCGTTCGACGGAAAAGAGCTTTTTAAATCCCGTTCATACGCCGTTTTTAAATCATCATCCGACGGCAATCTCAATTCCAGATTCATTTCAATTTTTATATTCCCTTTCGTAAATATATTTATATATTTATTTCTCGCCGTTTAAATACAGCGTCATAATAATCGCGTCTTCCGTGGGATACTCATAATAATTTTTACGTCGTCCCATACCGCGAAAACCATGCGCGCCATAAAACGCGATAGCGTCATAATTCGACGCCCGCACTTCCAGCGTCAGAAACGCCAGTTTATTCGCCCGCGCGAAATTGATAAACACCTGTAACATTTTTCCGGCGATTCCCTGACGCCGACAGTCCGGGCGCACGGCGATATTATCTATACTTCCCTCATCCCAGACCACTCGCAGAAACGCGTATCCAATCACCTCATTGCGTTCATTCAGCGCGGCCAGTCCGGCGCACAGATCATTTTGCGTTTCCTCTACAAATAAATTTCTTGACCACGGATTTGTAAAACAAATCCGTTCCAGCGCCGCCGCCTCGTCCAGATAATCCGCATTCATTGATACAATACGCGTCCGCGTTTGCTCCGCCATTGCAGCCGCCCCTTTATATTTTTATTTATTTTAATATTTTTTATTATTTTAATATTTTTTATTATTTTAACGCGCTTATAATATATAATTTCATTATAACATATTATCATACCGTTTTACTATATTTTTATTATAATATAAATTATCATATTTTTCATCATATTTTTCGCGCTTTTATCCCTTCGCTTCCAGCCAGTTCAAACCCCAATGCGCGTCGGCCCGTAAAGGCGCGGACAGCGTGATTACATTTTCCATTTCCTCCTGTAAAATCCGCGCCGCCTGTTCTTTCAAATTCTCCGGGCATTCGGCAATTAACTCGTCATGAATCTGGAGAATCAGACGCGCTTCAGGACATTCTTTTTTTAATCTCTTCCAGACAGCTATCATGGCAAGTTTCATAATATCCGCCGCCGTGCCTTGTATCGGCATATTTAAAGCCACCCGTTCCCCGAAAGAACGGGTATTAAAATTAGACGCTTTTAATTCCGGCAGTTCCCGGCGACGGTGAAACAGCGTTTCGACATAACCCGTTTCTTTCGCCTGCGCGACAATATTTTCCATATAACGCCGGACGCCGGGAAACGTCTCAAAATAAGCGTTAATATAATTTTTCGCGTCCGATACGCTGACGCCAATATCCTGTGACAGTGAAAAGGCGGAAATTCCGTACACAATGCCAAAATTGACGGCTTTCGCGCTCCGGCGCATTTCGCCCGTGACTTCTTCCGGCGTGACGTGAAAAACCTGCGCCGCCGTAGCCGTGTGAATGTCCTGTCCGTCCGCGAACGCCTGACACATAGTCTCATCGCCGGATATATGCGCCAGAATACGCAATTCGATTTGCGAATAATCGGCGTCAATCAATACTTTTCCGGAATCCGTGATAAACATTTCACGGATTTTACTTCCCAAATCCGTGCGCGTGGGGATATTCTGTAAATTCGGCTCCGTCGAACTCAGACGCCCGGTCGCCGTCGCCGTCATCTGAAATGACGTGTGAATCCGATTGTCCGCCCCGATGGATTTTAATAATCCGTCGGCGTAAGTCGATTTTAATTTCGCGTATTGACGGTAATCCAATATCGCGCCGACAATCGGTTGATCTTTCAATTTTTCCAATACGTCAATATTGGTTGACCAGCCGGTTTTTGTCTTTTTCCCGTGCGGCAGGGATAATTTATCAAATAAAATTTCGCCTAATTGCTTGGGAGAATTAATATTAAATTCTATTCCGGCAAGATTATAAATTTTCTCTTCTTCCCGTTTAATTTTATCCGACAGCGTATCGCCAAAAGCCAATAAAGCCGATTTGTCCACAAGG
>CAJOFP010000109.1 GCA_905233795.1 uncultured Oscillibacter sp.
GCGTTACCCGTTATCCTTGCCCTGTGGAGCCCGGACTTTCCTCATGGACGGCCTTTCGGCGTATCCACGCGACCGTCTGTCTCCCTCACGTTTTCGCCGCGGGATTTATCATACAGGAATTTTAAAATTTTGTCAACGGGATTTATCGCACGCCAATTTTTACGCCGTCTTGACAAAATAAATCGCTATGATATAATTTTTATAATTTTATCTTGTTTTGACGGGATTTAATATTATTATAATTATAAAATATTATAAAATAAATATAAATATATAAATAACACGGGAGGATATAATATTAATATGAGTTCGGAAAAAGATCAAAAAGAGTTTGAATTTTCGTTTGAGAATCCGGCGTATCGCGCCAAATATTGGCATACCTGCTCGCATGTGCTGGCGCAGGCGGTGAAGCGTTTATACCCGGAAATTAAACTGGCGATTGGTCCGTCGATTGAGAACGGTTTTTATTATGATCTGGATTCGCCCTTTCCGATTACGCCGGAGATTATGGAAAAATTAGAGGGCGAAATGCGGAAAATATGCAAAGAAAAATTAAAATTAGAGCGTTTTGAACTGCCCAGAGACGAAGCGATAAAATTTATGCGAGACCGCGAGGAGCCGTATAAAATCGAGTTAATTCAGGATTTGCCGGACGGCGAGGCGATCAGTTTTTATAAACAGGGCGAGTTTACGGATTTGTGCGCGGGGCCGCATTTGGACTCAACCGGAAGAATTAAGGGCAACGCGATAAAATTGACGGCGTGTAACGCGGCGTATTGGCGCGGCGACGCCAGTAAAGCGAGTTTACAAAGAATATACGGCATCGCGTTTCCCAAAAAAGACGAACTGGACGCGTATTTAAAGCGTCTGGAAGAGGCGAAACTGCGCGATCATAGAAAATTGGGCCGCGAATTAGGCTTATTTATGACGGATGAACTGGTTGGACGCGGTCTGCCGATGTTCTTGCCCAAAGGCTATACGATATGGCGCATTCTGGAAAATTATATCCGGGAGAAAGAAATTAAATCCGGTTATCAACATGTTTTGACGCCCTGTATCGGGACTGTTAATTTATATAAAACTTCAGGACACTGGGAGCATTATAAAGAAAATATGTTCCCGGCTATGGAAATTGAGGACGAGTCTTATGTACTGCGTCCCATGAACTGCCCCCATCATATGCGCATTTACGCGAATCGCGCCCATTCTTATAGAGATTTGCCCGTGAGAATCGGCGAAATCGCCCATGATTTCAGATTTGAGGCCTCCGGAGTCTTGAAAGGCATTGAACGGGGACGGCATTTCTGCCAGAACGACGCGCATTTATTTGTGACGCCGGAACAAATCAAAGACGAATTTTCAAAAGTCTGTGATTTAATCTTCGAGACATATAAAGATTTTAATATCACGGATTATCGCTGTATATTATCATTACGCGACCCGGCGGATAAAATCAAATATCACGACGATGACGCCATGTGGAATCAGGCGGAAAACGCTTTGCGGGAAGTCCTGACGGATTTAGGCATTGAATTTACTGAGGAAATCGGCGAAGCGGCGTTTTACGGTCCGAAATTAGATGTCAACGTCAGACCCGCCGTCGGCGCGGAATATACGCTCTCAACCTGTCAGCTGGATTTCTGCCTGCCCATGAAGTTTCAATTAACTTATATAGACGCCGACGGAACGGAGAAAACGCCTGTCGTCCTGCACCGGGCTATTTTAGGTTCTTTAGATCGCTTTATGGCGTATTTAATCGAAGAGACAATGGGCGCGTTCCCGACGTGGCTTGCCCCCGTACAGGCGAAAATATTGCCCGTCACGGATCGGGCTATAGATTACGCGAATCAAGTCCGGGATCAATTAGAATCTCTTGGTTTCCGCGCCGAAACGGATTCCCGTAATGAGAAAATAGGCCGTAAAATCCGCGACGCGCAACTGGAAAAAATTCCCTATATGCTGATTGTCGGCGACAGAGATATAGAAAATCAGACCGTTTCACCGCGCCATCGGGCCGACGGCGATTTGGGCGCTATGAGTTTTGACCAATTCGCCGGGATTTTAAAACAGGCCGTCGATAATAAATCCCTCGCCTGATTTTATTAATATTATTATTTTATTTATTATTTTATTAAAATATAAATTATAAAAAATTATAAAAAAACTTGCGTTTTTCAAAATCAGGCGTTATTATATCATTTATATTTAAAATTTATTTAAATTATATATTTTTATATATTTATATATTTTATATTACAGACTTTTACGGTCTGATTTATAGAAAGGGGTTTTTGCTATCATGAATTTTAACGATCTGCCCAAAAAAGCCAAAGACAGCGCGTCCGCCGCGATTGACCGCGCCAGAGAAGCCGCCGAAAATCTGCGGGTGAATATCGCAATCGCCGGCGAACAGAAAAATATTGATAAAAACTGTGTCGCCATCGGTCTGTGGTACGTCAGCGATTATGAGGGCGAAATCCCGGAGGGCGTGAAAGAACTGGTGGACGCCGTGAAAGCCAGCAAGGCGAAAATCGCGGAACTGGAAGCGAGTAAGACCGCCCGCGCCGAAGCCGCCGCCAACGCGCCCGATGACGACGAAGAAGAGGAAAAAGCCGCCGGAAAACCCTGTCCGATCTGCGGCGAAATCTCCGACACGAAATTCTGCCCCCATTGCGGCGCCCCTATGGGTGAATAATATATTAAATATTAAATAAAAAATCTTCCCGGTTCGTATTCTTTCACGCGACCGGGGAGATTTTTTTAATAATAAAAAATAATAAATAAATAAAACAAAATCAAAATGGTAACAGGCTGATAATATTTTATTTTTTCGTCCCCGTCCGCTTGACAGGCTTTGACAATGCTGGTAAAATATATATCTATCACAAGGGAGCGTCCGAAAGATTTAAATTTAAAATTTAAATTTAGATTTAAATTAAATTTTATTTCCGGCGGATCGGGCGTCCCGCGCGGCGATTTTTTAACAGGAGGAATTTTGTATGAAACAAGTTCTGGAAATCATTGATGTCGTTGGTCGTGAAATTCTGGACAGCCGCGGCAATCCCACCGTGGAAGTCGAAGTCTCCCTCGATGACGGGTCCGTAGGCCGCGCCGCCGTTCCCTCCGGCGCCTCCACCGGTATCTATGAAGCCTGCGAACTGCGTGACGGCGATAAAGGCCGCTATCTGGGCAAAGGCGTGGAAAAAGCCGTGGCGAACGTCAATACCGAGATCGCCGAGTGCCTGACCGGCATGAACGCGCTGGATCAGGTCGCTATTGATAAAGCCATGATCGAACTGGACGGAACGCCCAATAAAGAACGTCTGGGCGCCAACGCGATTTTAGGCGCTTCTCTGGCCGTCGCCAAGGCCGCCGCCAACAGCTTAGGCGTACCCCTGTATAATTATATCGGCGGATCGAACGCGAAAGTCCTCCCCGTCCCCATGATGAATATCCTGAACGGCGGCGCCCACGCGACAAATAACGTCGAGATTCAGGAATTTATGATTATGCCCGTATCGGCGCCGTCTTTCCGTGAGGCTCTGCGCCGCTGCGCCGAAGTGTTCCATCAGCTGAAAAAGACCCTGAAAGAGAACGGCACCCCCGCCGCCGGCGTCGGCGACGAAGGCGGTTACGCCCCCAATCTGGGTTCTGACGAGGACGCTTTGAAAGTCATCGTAAAAGCTATCGAAGAAGCCGGCTACAAGCCCGGCGAGGATTTCTGTATCGCCATCGACGCCGCCTCTTCCGAGTGGCAGAAAGACGGCGTGGACAAAGGCTATTTACAGCCCAAGTCCGGCAAACACATGACCGCCGACGAACTGGTCGCCATGTGGAAAGATTTCGCGGACAAATATCCGATTATCTCCCTCGAAGACGGCATGGCCGAGGACGACTGGGAAGGCTGGAAGAAGCTCACCGACGCCATTGGCGATAAGGTTCAGCTTGTCGGCGACGACCTGTTTGTGACGAACGTCAAGCGCCTGTCCACGGGCATTGAGAAGAAAGTCGCCAACTCCATCCTGATTAAGGTCAACCAGATTGGCACCCTCACCGAGACGCTCGACGCCATCCAAATGGCCAACCGCGCCGGCTATACCGCTATCGTGTCCCACCGTTCCGGCGAGACCGAGGACGCCACCATCGCCGACATCGCCGTCGCCCTGAACGCCGGACAAATCAAGACCGGCGCCCCCAGCCGTACCGACCGCGTGGCGAAATACAATCAACTGCTCCGTATCGAAGAAGAACTCGACGACGTAGCGCAATATCTCGGCAAGGACGCGTTCTTCAATCTGAGATAATTTTAACGCGTATCTATTTAATTATCACGCATATCACGCGAATTTAAATTTTTAAACGCGTAAAAAATCACGTCTCCCCGTTTGATTTAAAAAACGGGGAGGCGTTGGATTTTAAAATTATTTTATTTTTTATGGAGAATCTATCATGCCGGAATAGCGATGACGCGCAACATCACAAGCCGCATTTTCACGTTTTTTACGGAGAATATAAAGCGTCCGTCAGCATAGAGGGCGAACTGCTTGCGGGAAGTCTCCCTGTAAAGCAACTCAGAATGGTTCAGGCATGGGCCGCGATTCATGAGGATGAATTATACGCGGCTTGGAATCAGGCTGTGCGCAATCATCCTTTTCCCAAAATAGAACCGTTACGTTAAAGGAGATTTTAAAAATGTATATTATAGACGGCGTCGCATACGCGGGCGAACAAATGCCTATAATAGAAATCATTGGCGTTCGTCCTATGGATGGAAATCGCTTGTGGATTCGTTTCAAAACAGGGGAAACCGGCGTTTTTGATTTTTCACCGTTATTAAATGACCCGGCGTTTATTCCGCTTCAAGATAAAAATATTTTTCAAGGCGTATATCTTGACAACGGCGTCCCCTGCTGGAACGACGGCGGAATTGATATTTCTCCCGCTTATTTATACCAACATGCCGTTTTAAACCAAATCCCGAACGCGTCATGAAAAGCGCGTAAAAAATCACGTCTCCCCGTTTGATTTAAAAAACGGGGAGGCGTTGGATTTTAAAATTATTTTATTTTTTATGGAGAATCTATCATGCCGGAATTTTTATTCAGCGCATAGGCGATTATCTACTCCTGCCCATGTAGTCGCCGTCTTTGTTGTAGAAGTCGTCGCCGCGCTGTCTGCCCATGTAGTCGCCGTCTCTGTTGTAGAAGTCGTCGCCGCGCTGTCTACCCATGTAGTTGCCGTCCTTGTCGTAGAAGTCGTCGCCGCGCTGTCTGCCCATGTAGTTGCCGTCCTTGTCGTAGAACTCGTCGCCGTTGCGTTTGCCAATAAAGCTGCCGAATTTATCAAAGAAATCCATATTCTCACCTCCTCTCTGTTGTTGCGTATTGTAATATATATTTTGTAACTTGTCAAGTTATATTTTTAATTTTTTACGTTGTCGCATATTTTTATTTTACGGGATACCCTGTAACAGGGTGAAAATATGGACAATCGACAATTTGATAAATATAGACATTTGGGATTGAATATCGCGTATTATCGCAAAGAGCGCGGACTTTCTCAAAGCCGCCTCGCGGAAATGATTGACACCAGCAGAACGCATATGAGCCGGATTGAAACCGCCGATTGCGCCGTATCGCTTGATATAGTTTTTAAAATTTGTGACGTTCTGGAAGTATCGCCGACAAAATTATTTGATTTTCGGAATTAAATAATATAAAAATTCCCGCTGTCCCGTGATTTATAAGAATCAGGACGGCGGGCGTTTTTTTGATTGAAATTTTCAAAATTTGTCCGCGATTTCCTCACATGATTTTGATATTTTCCGGGCAAACTGTACCCGATACGCGAAAAATATAGAGACAGAAAATAAAGAAATAATAAAAAAATATAAAAAATAATAAAAAATCATGGGAGGATATAAAAATGCGGCGTTTCCGACGCATGGCGCTGTATTGCGCGTTGCTGTTGCCCTGTCTGTTTCTGGCTGTGATATTATATCGCAATACCCGTTCACGGAGTTTGTACGCGTCGCGGTCTGTAATGATACCGGACGGGGATTTGAATCCCACGGCGGTTCCCACTGTCGCCGCGGCGGAAATGGAATTGAAATCGGGATTGGAAAACGGGTTGGAATCCGGGTTGGAATTTGAATTGGAAACGGGATTAAAAAGCGAATCGGAAACCGGGTTAGAAGCCGGATTAGAAAATAAATTAGAATTTGAATTTGTATCAGACGGGGAAAATTTTACGCCGGCGGTTTACGACGCCGCGCCGGTAAATTCTAATAACTGGGGACTGTCATTCCCGAAAGAGGGCGAAACGCCGATAGGCAACGCCAAGCAGGAAGATTTGAAAGAATTTGACGCTTATTATATCGGCGATATAAATCAAAAAGTGATTTATCTGACTTTTGACTGTGGGTATGAAAACGGCAATACGGATAAGATTTTAGACGCGTTAAAAAAGCATAACGCGCCGGGGGCGTTTTTTGTCGTGGGCAGTATGATCAAATCCGCGCCGGAGATTGTCAAGCGCATGAGCGACGAGGGGCATATAGTAGGCAATCACACGATGACGCACCCGGATATGTCGGCGATTGCGGATATAGAGGATTTTGAAAACGAATTGGCGGGCGTGGAGGAGTTATACCGGGAGGCGACCGGGCATGAATTGGCGCGCTATTACAGACCGCCTCGCGGCGTGTACAGCCCGGAGAATTTGAAACAGGCGAAAGCGTTGGGCTATAAGACTATCTTATGGAGTTTGGCCTATGTGGACTGGTATCAGGACAACCAGCCGACGGAACAAGAGGCTTATAATAAATTACTGCCCCGGATTCACGACGGCGCGATTGTGTTATTGCATTCAACGTCGAAGAAATGGGCTATCATTTCGCGTCTCTGGACGATTTGCCGGAGAATTAATAATAAAATCCCCCGGCGTGAAAACTCGTCGGGGGATTTTTATATATTTTTTATATTATTTTTATATTATCATAACGCGTGTTATCCGAAAAATTATCCGTTCATACGGGCGCGGTATAAAAACGTGACGATCTGGGCTCTTGTGCAAGTCCCGTTCGGATTAAATTCCGTGTCGCTGACGCCTTGCGTGACGCCTTTGGCGAACGCCCACGACGCCGCCTGATATTGAGCGCCGTACACGTCCTTAAACGGACTGTCATAGATAACCAGACCGCCCGCGAGTCTCCATAAATACGTTACCGCCATGATTCGCTGACACGGATCAGACCCGTTAAAACGTCCGCCGTCGCTCAAGCCCTGTTCATAGGCCCATACCGCCGCTTTTGTATAATATTCCCCCTCCGGCGCGTCCTCATACGGATTCTCTCCCATCGGCTCCGGCGAACCGCGGAAACGCCATAAAAACGTAATCACATGGGCTTTCGTGCATAACGAATGCGGCGAAAACGTCATATTATCCGTCCCGTTCGTGATATGGCTTTCCACCGCCCACTTGACGCTGTCATAAAAATAATCGCCCGGCTTCACATCCTGAAAATATCCCGCGTCGGGGGCGCTTTCCGGATTCGTCGC
>CAJOFP010000110.1 GCA_905233795.1 uncultured Oscillibacter sp.
AAAACAAATCAATTTGAGATTGACGGCGGCGAATATGAGATTTTAATCGGCTCGTCGGTACGGGATATAAAATTAAAAGGCGAGATAAATATTACCGGCACGGACGCGCCCGCTTCAGAGGATTTGTCGAAACTGCCGGATTATGTAACCGGGAATATCAAATCCATACCGAACGCGGAATTTGAGAATTTATTGGGTCATCCCATCCCGGACGGAAGCTGGAGCGGAACTTTACAGATGAATGACGCGATTTGTCAGTTATATTACGCGAAGAGTATCAAAGCGCGTATCGCGTATAAAATCCTGACGGGCTTATTAAATCGAAGCATGAAAAAAGGCAAGCCGGATTTGAATATTATATTTATTTATAATATGCCGTTCCGGGGAATCGGTAAAATGACCGGCGGCATGGTCTCTCAGGAGATGTGCGAGGGGATTTTGACGATTGTCAACGGTCACGCGATCGCGTTTTTCAAAGGTCTGGGCAAGATTATTTCCGGCTATTTCAAACAGCGCAAGAAATTCAAAAAAGCCGGTACGATGGAATAATAAATAATAAAATAATAAAAAAATAAATCGCGGGGAGGATTGATTTTAAAATTATGGGTTTCTGGAATAATTTTCAGGAAAAACATCCGAAAGCGGCGCAATGGGTTCGTGAGGGCGGATTGTTTTTGATTTTCAGTTATGTCGTCACGGCGATTAAGGCGTTATTATTGATTTTCCTGCCGGGTATGTATCGCGGCATGGTGGGCGACGCGGTCTGGATGTGGCCGGGCGTTCAGGTCTCGCTTTTCGGCGTGGATTTCAGTCTGGCGATTATCGGCAATGATTTAACATCCGGCGGCTTGGCGTTCACGCTGGCGAATCTGACGGCGATATTTTTTGGCGAGTGCATTAATTTCCCGTTGCAGAGAAATGTCACGTTCAGAAGTCACGGCCCGATACCGCCGCAGATCGGCGCGCATTTCGCCGCGACGGTTGTCGTGTTCTTAGTCATGAATCTGTTTACATGCGTATGGAATCCCGTTACAGTGGCGTTGATTGCCAACGAGGCGTTACGCAGTACGGTGCAGAGCATCGTGACGACGGTTGTCACGGGCGGCGTGGCGATGGTGATTATATTCGCGGTTGATAAAACTATTTTCGCGCCCGGCTGGGGTGAGAAAAAGAATTAATATGATTAATATGATAACGCGATATTAGAAAAATCTTGATATTATTTTAAAAATATTATAAAATAATCTCCCCGGCGCGGATCGGGGAGATTTTTTATTTATAATTATATATAAATTATATAAAATATATAAAATAATTTAAAATAATAATTGAATGATATTAATAATAAAAGGGATGATAAAATGGCTGAGGATAACGGCGTTTTGGAAGCGCGGAAAGCGGGTAATAAAGCGAATATAAAAAGAACCAGAAAGCCCCGGAAAGTGAAATCGGATTTGAGATGGCTGACGGATCCGACGATTTTTCGGATTAATCGCTTGGACGCCCATTCGGATCATGTATGTTACGCGTCGGAAGAGGAATTGTTAAACGGCGCGGTGGTGACTTCGCTGCGGCAGTATCTGGACGGGAACTGGCGTTTTATGTGGAGCCCGTCGCCGGAAACGCGCCCGGAAGATTTTTACCGGGAAGATTTCGACGACGCGAATTTTAAAAATATTCCGGTGCCGTCGCATATGGAATTGCAGGGCTATGGACAGATTCAGTATATTAATATGCTCTATCCGTGGGACGGCCACGCGGAACTGCGTCCGCCGCAAATTGACTGGAAAGACGCGCCGGTCGGCAGTTATAGATTAAATTTTGATTTAAATGAAAATATGCGCGGGAAGCGGATTTGTATTTCTTTTCAGGGCGTCGAACAGGCTTTTTATGTCTGGTTAAACGGCGTTTTAATCGGCTATTCGGAGGATAGCTTTACGCCGTCGGATTTTGATCTGACGGATTATATCCGGGATGAGCATAATTTATTATGCGTGGAAGTGCATAAACGCAGCGGCGCGGGATGGCTGGAAGATCAGGACTTTTTCAGATTCAGCGGGATTTTCAGATCCGTGTTTTTGTACGCCAAGCCGGAAATTCATTTGGATGACGTATGGTTTCAGACGGAATTGGATGAGAATTTTATATCCGGGCGTTTAAAAATCCGTATGCTGTTAAACGGCGCGGATGAATATTTTATCCCGGAGAATACGGATATTTCTTGCAGAATAGAAGACCCGGACGGGGAAGAGATTTATAACAGCCCGCTTGCGTTGCATATGGAAATCGGGCCGGATGAGAAAGAATATATATACAGCGCGCCGATTGAGTTTCCTGAAGTGTTGGCGTGGAGTTCCGAGACGCCGAAATTATATCGCGTGATTTTAAAAATTTGTGATAATAACGGCGAAATTTTAGAATTAATTCCGTATTTTGTCGGCTTTCGGCGTTTGGAATTAAGAAATAAAATTATATATTTAAACGGCAAGAGATTAATTATTAAAGGCGTGAATCGTCATGAATGGAGCCCGCACAGGGGCCGGGCGATTTTACTGGAAGATATGGTTCGCGCCGTGAAAACAATCAAGCGAAATAATATTAACGCCGTTCGTACAAGTCACTATCCCAACCAGTCAGAATGGTATAAACTCTGTGACGAGCGCGGTATTTATATTATGGACGAGGCGAATTTAGAGAGCCACGGATCATGGCAGAAATTAGATAAAATAGACCCGTCATGGAATGTTCCGGGGGATGATATAAAATGGCGGGATTGCGTAGTGGACAGGGCTGAATCCATGTTTGAACGCGATAAAAATCACGCGTCGATTTTATTCTGGTCGTGCGGGAACGAGTCTTACGCCGGGGAAAATATTCTGGCGATGTCAAATTATTTTCACGCGCATGACAAGACGCGTTTCGTGCATTACGAAGGCGTTGTGCACAATCGGAAATATAATCAAATATCGGATGTAGAAAGCCGTATGTACGCCCATCCTGAGGAAATCAGAAAATATCTGGAAAACGAGCCGCAAAAGCCTATGATATTATGCGAATATATGCACAGCATGGGCAATTCCGTGGGCGGCATGGAAAGTTATATGAAATTAATCGACGAGTTCCCCATGTTTCAGGGCGGATTTCTCTGGGATTATATGGATCAGGCGTTAATGCGCAAGACCGGCGACGGGCGCAAGGCTTTGCGATACGGCGGCGATTTCGGAGACCGTCAGACGGATTACAGTTTCAGCTGTAACGGGCTTGTATTCGCCGAGGGCGGGGAAAAACCCGCCATGCAGGAAGTCAAATACTGGTACGCGTCTCAGGCGGAACGGACAAAGCATGATTATCAGAATCACGCGAACACGATGGAAGCGGACAGAATTTTAAGAAACCGCCGGAAAAACACGGGAAGCCGTTTTAAATATTCATACAGTCAGCGCGGGACGCCGTTTGCTTTGCCGCCGCTGAAAATCACACACGGCGACGGCGCGTTGGGCGTGCGCGGCGATAATTTTGAGATATTATTTTCTTATACGGCGGGCGGCCCGGTATCGCTGAAAATAAACGGCTATGAATGGTTCTGGCGCGTGCCGCTTCCGGCGTATTGGCGCGCCCCGACGGAAAATGATCTCGGCAACGGCTTCGCCAAACACGCCGCGATCTGGTCGGCGGCGGATATGTGGCAGGAATGTTCTAAAATGGAAATTCTGGAAGAGAGCGACGATCAATGTTCCGTGCGCTGTTTATATACTTCGCCCGCCATGCCGGATTTATTGTCTGAAATAAATTATATTATCCACGCGGACGGCGTTTTGGATATAAACGCGATTTATCACGGCAAGTATAACCGTCCTGATTTGCCGCTTTTCGGCGTAAGATTTCAAATTCCGTCTGTCATGGAGCATGTGGCGTGGCAGGGATTGTCCGGCGAAACGTACCCGGACAGAAAAAAAGGCGCGATATTCGGCGATTATATGGCCGCGCCCAATATTCCCATGTATATCGTCCCGCAGGAGTGCGGCTGTCATGTGGATACGCGTAAACTGTTGCTTCGATCCGGGAAAGCGGCTTTGCGTATCGAACGCGGGAGCGAACCGTTCGCGTTTTCCGCGATTCCGTATACGCCTTGGCAGCTCGAACAGGCGGCGCATGTGTTTGAATTGCCTACTCCATGCCGGACTGTCGTGACGATCTGCGGCGATATGCGCGGCGTCGGCGGCATTGACAGTTGGGGCAGCGACGTGGAAGAGAAATACCGCGTCGATTCCGCCGTTGACCACAGTTTAAATTTCCGGGTTTTATTAAAAATTTAATTTAAAAATTAATTTAAAAAATTTTAAATCCCCTGTCGGCGTTTTACTTTGTCGACAGGGGATTCGCGTATAATATTATTATATAAAATTTTAAAATCCCAGAATTACTGTCCGGCGCGGGATACATGGGCATAGCTTGGACTTCCGGCAATTCGGCGTAATTCCGGGAACGGTCTAACGGTATCGGATAGTGTAAATAGCGCGTCAGATAACTGCCCATATTATACGTCGCGGAATAGCTGTTATATAGACCTGTCCAGTCCTGAATTTCAAGAAATTCGCCCTCGGCGATATTGACTTTCCAGTTATAAGACAAAGCGCCCGCGAACGCGACAGGCGTCACGCCCGGCTGATAGTTCTCTACGCTTTCGATTTGATTTACTATTCTGCCGACCAATAAAAGCGTCGCGTTTTTTTCCAGCGCTTTTTTCATATAGGCCTGATTGGCGAAAATAACATGTTGCCAAATCACGAGCGATAATAATAAAATCACAAAAGCGCGGACGGCGCGTAAAGAAACCGGCGCGGGCTTGTTGATTAAATTTATATCTTGTTTTATATCTTGATTAATATCTTGATTAATAATTTGCTTTTCGGGATTTAAATTTAAATTAAAATTTAATAACGGAATAAGATAGATTAATTCCCCGGCGAACGCGGTTAAATCGTTGAAGCCGCCGGAAAATAATAAATACGCCGAGTGAAACGCCGTGGGCATAAGCGCGAGTAAGATAATCAGCGAAATTTTATTGACAATCGGCAAATCGGGATTAAATAACAGGCGGATTAATAAAAAAATAATCAAGATAAATAATATAATATGAATCGTGGGCAATAACGCGCCCTGTGAAATTTTGATACGCGATAAAAAATCAAAATAGTCTTGATTGGTATTGAATATTAACTCCGGCAGACGGGATAAAAGGCTTTTGTCTTGATTATCTAAATTATTTAATAACGCTTCGTCCAGTCTTTGGGGCGTGACGTGAAAAATTTTACAGGTTCGCATCCAGAGTATATAATAGCATAAAAAACTTGCCGCCAGTAAAATCAAACACCGGACGCCGTTTGTAATAATTTTTAATATTTTTTCTCCCGACGCTGTACGGCGAAATAAATCTAACAGGCATAAAGACGCCGTGACGGTAAAATAAGGCTGATAAATGCCAAGAGAGAAAATCAGCGGGATGATACCTGTTATAGCGAGTAATCTATTTTCACGGCGGAATAGATAGGCGGCGAGTACGGCGAGAAATAACGCGAGCGCGTAAGCGTCGAGACAATAAATATACGTCGCGGCGGTCAGCGTCATAGAAATATTGGTACAGAATAAACAGCACGCCAGCGCGATTTAAACATAACCCGCGAGAGACATCCAGAGTATATATAAACAGCCAATCAGCCACGGGACGGAAATCCCGCCCCGGCAGTATTCATATAATCTGATAAAAAATCTCCCGACTTCGGTATAAAACGCGATACCGAGTGTGAAAAAGTCAATCGAGTCATGAGAAAAAAATTCGTTTGCGAAAATAAATCCGTGCGCGATCCACGCGCAGACGCCTGTGGAGATAAACGCGATCAAAAATCGGCGGCGTTCGTCGGGACGCCATGACGCCGGATTGAGTTTATTTATAAATTTATTAATATTATTATTTATCATGTCGTTTCCTTTGCGCCGTGAATAATATTATAATTACATTAGTTTTCGTCGATAAAAATTTGAAGCGTGACGGACAATTCCCGCGAGGGGGCCACAAGGGTTTCGCCGTCGTAATACATGGCGCAGGACGCGCCGCCGTCGAGATTGAACGCGTCCGAGCAATTCAAATCGCGCATGAGTTCGCCTAATTGCAAAATTGTACAGCCTTCTGAGACGGACGCTAAAATCAGATAACCGTCCGCGTCGACGCCGACAGCGGCGCGGGGCAGGCTTTGGATTGTAAATTTCGTATCGTCAAAGCCCTCTTCTTCCATGTTGTTGATTGTGATTAATTCGCCGTTTTTGACTAAATACGGCCCGCCGGAAATCATCGCGCCGGTTTGATTTTCGCCGGACGCGTTTAAGCCGATTATATCCGCCCAGATATTATTATTTAAATTATTATTATTTAAATTATAATTTAATTCTATATCCGCGCCCTTTTGGGGAATGCGGAACGCGGCGGCGTATTCAAAGCCCATATAAACGACATAGCCGTCTTTCGGGATGGAGACCGACGCGCAC
>CAJOFP010000111.1 GCA_905233795.1 uncultured Oscillibacter sp.
GCTGGCAAAAGGCAAAATCGTAACCGACAGCTCGGATAACGGGATCAATCTCTCCTCTGAGCCGTACCCGCTGGTTATGGACGCCCCGTTCTCTAACGCCGACGAAATCCATACCGCGAATATCTCCAAAGTATTGCCGGAGATTGCGGAACAGGTGATTATGTTTGTCATGCAAAAAGACTGGAATTACGCGGAACCTGTTATGCGTGATCGAGTTGGAAAGAAGTATCGCCTAAATAAGATCAGTGAAACCTATACTCGTATCAATTAAGGAGACGGCGTTATGTTTGAGAAGGATTATACGATCTATGGCAAACATGCCACATATCTGAAATTTCTCGCCAAGAAAAACTCTCAGGACGATCAAAGTTCCGACAATTCTTCCGCGGCGAATTTGTTCGAGCGTTATATTGACGTTTACATGAACGCCGCGGTGTTTGGATTGCTCTACAATCGCACGGCGAAACGTGACTCCGCGTCCAATGACCGCGCTCGCATTTACGCGGACGCGTTTATCAAGGAACGGGAAGACTGTATCTTTCTGTATAGAATGGTTATGCTCCTTGACAAAAGCAGCGACCTTACCCCGGAAGAACGGGTTGATCGCGCGTTCCGTTAT
This sequence comes from uncultured Oscillibacter sp., assembly GCA_905233795.1. GTDB lineage: Bacteria > Bacillota > Clostridia > Oscillospirales > Oscillospiraceae > Oscillibacter. The sequence goes on from CAJOFP010000111.1 coordinate 620, forward strand.
GATACTCAGCCGGAAAAAGAAAAAGAATTTCATCAGAACATGGATATTTTCCATGACTATGTGCGCGGCGGAATTGAAGAGATGTACGAGCAATTCACGGATGGCTGTCATACGCGTGACGATTATCTCGAAAAAACTTATGGGGTGATGACGACGTTTAAGAAAGAACTTGAGGGCATTTCTTATGCCGATGAACTTGCGAAGCTGATCAAGAACCCGATTTAAAGTCAGCATGAAAGAATATAGCTGTGCGCCAGCGATAGAATATGGCGATGAGAAGTTTTATACATACGCGATGGAACTTTTCCGGAAAGCCGGACACGTCGCTGTTTCCGAACCTGAATTCGCAAACCATTCTCCGGAACAATTTTTATATTTCGATAATAAACGCGACGCGTCATTCTCCAGTGAACAACGGGCGATGTTTCGCGCGTTTCGCAATATCTCCCGTCTTTTCTCAGCGAACGGATGCGCTTTCTTTTCCATGAACCTGCTGACCGCGCGCAATGATCGCAGTCAGGCGGCGCATGATATTCACACAATGATAAGCCCGATTATTGAGTCGAACAGTACAGTCTGCCTGTTTTACGATGGTGATAATGTGATGTTGTCATTTATGGGATATGGATTTCGCTGTATTCTTTCAGATTGGTATCCTATAAATGATGATTATGAACGGCTTCTTGATAAGCTCGATATATCGAATATATCAATACAAAGCGGTTACGGCTACTTTTTGGATATGCTCTATATCTTGGCGAGAAATTATTATTTTTTAGGAAAACCGTTGAACTACGAACTTTTTCCTGTTAATTTTCTATTCAGCGAGAGATTTCATGAACTTGACCGCGAAGAACTTAACCAACTTATCGAATATGAACTCACCGCTTCACAACGTGAATATGGCGACGACTATGTAGAATATGATGAATTCGTAAGACACCGGCCTGTAGATATTGGCGCTGAACTGGAACTTATGCTTTTAGAGATGGATGCGGAAAGCGATAATCCGTTAGGTGAAGAAATGACGGACGATGAAGATTTATCCGAAGAACGTGAATTTTTGGACGAAGACGCTGAGCGGACAGATCGTTTAGAATGGGATGATTACGAGCTTAATGATGTTGATCCGGAAATATTCCGTGATCCGGCCTTAATGGTGAAATGGCTGAAAAAGATGGAACAGAAAAGCTAAAAAATAAACTCAGGGTTCCATCGTAACTTGTCCGCGTTCCAAGTCCGCGAATGAATCCCATAAACTTCCAGCGATTTCCTTTCAGAGCGGTCCGGCAAGCCGTGAGTAATGATCTGTCTGGGTACACTATGAGACGCCAGCTGTGGCCTCCGCGTAAGAGAGACCGGGCTGCCTTGGGTTGAAAGCAGTGGAGACTCTTGCGTTAAGCTCGCGCGGGTTGGAATATGTTTTCGACGAGGTCGAAAACGCTCCGGTTCCATGTCGAATCCGGTCCGCGCTATTTTTTATTGAACAAGTCGGAGCGTTTTTAACCTGACTTTTATATGGTGACGGAGTTGATTTATCCATCCGCTGTTTATTTGTTTTTTGTGAAGAGAGCCGACAAACTAAATATTACGGGTTTGTCTCTTTCAGAATCCGCTCAATGTCTTTCCGGGACAGCAACGTACTGTACTTCAAGACAGTATCCGGGGCCACGCCATCATCCAGCATTTTTTTGACCATTTGACGCTCAGTTTCCTCCGCATACCGCAATTTTTCATCCTCAATCATCTGACCCAGTCTCGTCATATGAATCAACCTCCTGATTCTGTCCAGAGAATCCTGTTCGATAACATGATTCGCCATTACTGTCATGCCGGATAAAATAAATATTTTCGTGTCGTCATCCGGCAGTTTCTCCGCGAGATCAATATTCTCCCGGATCGCGTCGTTCTTCGCCTGATTGCCTTTGTAAGACATGGGGAGAATAATAAACCGCATCATGTCCTCATCCGACAGTTTTTGTCCGGATGTGATTTTATCACGCAGATTTTTATAAATCGCGTCGGAATTTAGCTCCGACAGAAACGCCGCGTCTACGGAAAGCGTCAGACAACCCAGATCAAACGCTGTTTTCACCTGTTTCCGTTCAATATCCGCCGTGTAAATCACAATCATGCGTATGACAAGCTCACGGTTCCACTCTTTACTGTAATATTGGGCAATCCGGCGAATGTAACCGATATATTTCCATTTGTCGTCGGTGGAAAAGGAGCTTTCGTAGTCGATAATGGCCAGCGACTGATCTTTCAGAAGAAATACATTGTCTATTCGTAATTCGTCCGCCTGAATCAGCGGCAGATTCGTGGGAAGAACGGCGTCCACTTCCGGTACATGAATTCCATAAACTTCCAGCGATTTCCCCTTCAGATTTTCCGCGAAAATCTTGGAGATAATATCTTTATTTTGCCACGCGATTTGATTTTCTTCCATACCCCACCTCCGATTGGAATAAATGCGAGTTGACCGATTGTCATTGCCGCATAAGCGAAGCGTATCCTCCCGCCTCTGTAAAAATTATACCGCAAGACAAAGCAAAAGACAATAGCTCGATGAAATAAATATTTTTATTTTAATTATTATTTTTTTCACAAAACCTCAAGACGCCGCGTTTTTGAAAAATACATCGAAAACGATGTGACTTTTTTCAAAATACCCCGTTTACGGGGTAGACACGCCCGATTTTTTGTGTTATACTCCCGACTGTGAAATCCGACGACGCCATTTTCAGCGGCGGCGGACTGTTCATATCGGCGAATCTCAAGCGTCATTTGCCGGGCTGATTCCGTCAATCTGTAAAATTTTAGCTGGAAAAAGAAGAAAAAATTGTGAAAAACATAAAAAATATATGTTTTTTCAAAATACCCCGTAAATGGGGGTAGACAGACTTTGTTTCTTCTGTTACACTTTCATCCGTGAACAGCCAACGGCGCGGTTCGCGGGAACGGCGGACTGTTCATATGCACCTTGACAACAGAATTTGAAAATAGCGTGGATAACTACCCGGATAGGGAGCGAACCGCTTGCGTATGCGTTTTTGGGAATATTCTTTTCAAAGATGTTTTTACAACAGAGCGGGAGCGGTCTGGCTGGCCGTGAGTGTTGAGATGTCCGGGGATATTATGAGACACTTGCTCTTGGTCTCCGCGTAAGAGAGGCTGGGCTCCCCCTGGGTTGGAAGCAGTGAAGACCCTCGAAAGACCCGTGCGGGCAGGAACGCTGAACCAAGCCTTTGATTCCATATCATAATCATAAGGTCGCCTCTTCCGTGCCATCCCGATTCACGCTGTACTTATCATGGATAAGTATTAAAGGTTCAGTTCCGAAATTAAATTTGTCATATATTAAATTTTAAGCGCCATTTACCGGATTAAGTCTGAAAATCCGGAAGAAAATTTAAAAAATTCTTAAAAAACGTGAAACTCAGAAAATGAAATCAGGAAAATTATAGGCTAAACAGCGTATTCTTTACGCGGCGTCCCCTGATTTCTGAATCACTTAAAACGCCGTCAACGGCAATGCGTGAATAAAAAATTCCATGCGATTGCCGTATTTTAACTAAATTTATCTTTTCAATTGATTTTATACTAAATTTTACACTAAAAAATTATCAAGGGGTTGTTATACCCAGACGCACCCTGCGGATCGCTTGAACAGCGAATCGTGGGGCTTTTGTGTTGGGTATAATAACCCCCTTATCTTTTTAAGGAGTGATAAAAAATGCCCCGCAAGGAGAAAAACGCCGACAAAAATACAAAAAAACTGGAACTTC
>CAJOFP010000112.1 GCA_905233795.1 uncultured Oscillibacter sp.
CTTTTTTATTTTTTATTTTCTATTTTTTATTTTTTCAACCCTTGATTGGCATATATATATATCAAGTTATATCATTTAATTTTTCGGCGTATTTTATCAAAATCTGATCGCGTATTTTGATAAATTCCGGGATATAAATTTCCAGAATATGCCCGACCAATTCCCGCGCCGCTTCAGAATCGTATATATGCGCGGTGTTGTTCCGTTCGCGCAACATATCCAGCCAAATTTCATCGTCGATAAAATCATACACGGCGAAAGCCGTCTTGATAATCTCACGGGGCGAACCGGATTGCGCTTCGGCGCGTCCCTCAAATTTTAATAAGGCTTTTAAGACTTTCCAGCCCAATTCAAATTGTATATAAAATTTATCTATAATGCCGCTGATAATAAAATCGTTGCTTAAATCCTCATATTTCGCGTTTTGTAAAATCCTGAGATTAGAAATATAATTCTCAAATTTTCGCATACAAAACAATCCCCCGTTCAATTTCAGCGCGAAACGCGGGCGATAATTTTAAACTCATGTCGATTATATCAAACCTGAGAAGCGTTCGCGCGTTTTCTTCAGCGTCGATAGCAAAACGCTTTATATCGCCCCCGTATACGGCAAGATCAATGTCGCTGGCTCTCAAATAATCGCCTCTTGCGCGGGAACCAAATAAAACAAGTTTTTCAACGCCGTATTTTTCCGCCAATAAAATAATCTCTTGTATCACGCTTGATTTCAAGCCGTAATTTAAATCGCGCAATCTGGATTTCCTCCTGTTATTTTTCGCTTTTATTTATGATAATATATTTTAATTTTAAATTTTGATTGGTATATGAAATATTATTAAATATCATGAATCGCGCCGATTTCCCGCTTGACAATTCAGGGAAAATGAAGATAATATGAAAATATTATAGCTATGAATATAATATAAATATTTTATAAAAACAAGCGGAAAATGATTTAATAAATAATAAAAAATAATAAAATTGGCGGGAGGATTTTGATATATGCCAGAATTGGACGCGGATTTTTTTAATAATATGGAAGCGCGGATTCCCAAAGACACGGTCAGGACGCGTTTCGCGCCGTCGCCGACCGGTTATATGCACGTCGGGAATTTAAGAACGGCTTTGTATACATGGCTGATCGCCCGGCATAACGCCGGAAAATTTATTTTGCGCATTGAGGACACGGATCAGGAGCGTTTTGTGGAAGGCGCGACGGATGTAATTTATAAAACGCTGTCGGAATGCGAGTTAAATCACGACGAGGGGCCGGACGTGGGCGGGCCTGTGGGGCCGTATATTCAATCGCAGCGGCGGGATTTATATAAAAAATACGCGGATTTATTGATTGAAAAAGGCGCGGCGTATCGTTGTTTCTGTGAGAAGCGCGAAGCGGACGAGTTAGAAAATAATAATAATAATTTTAATAAACAAGAGGATCCGTGTCGGGATATGAGCCCGGATGAATCGCAACGCCGGGCGGATTCAGGGGAAAAATACGCGATCCGTCAACGAGTTCCCCGCGAGGGCGTGACCGGTTTTCAGGACGTGACGTTTGGGGAAATTCAGGTTGAAAATCGTGAAATCGAGGATCAGATTTTATTGAAGCGCGACGGACTGCCGACGTATAATTTCGCCAATGTCATCGACGATCATTTGATGGGGATTACGCATGTGGTACGGGGAAGCGAATATTTAGCGTCGGCGCCGAAGTATAATTTATTATATCAGGCGTTCGGATGGGAAATCCCGGCTTATATACACTGTTCGCCCGTGATGAGAGATCAGCATAATAAAATGTCGAAACGGCATGGAGACCCGTCTTATGAGGATTTAATCGCCGAGGGCTATCTGACGGAAGCGGTATTAAATTATATCGCTTTATTAGGCTGGGCGCCGCGTGGGGAATACGCCGAACAGGAATTTTTTAATTTAGAGAATTTAAAAAATATATTTGATATTTCCGGCATATCGAAATCCCCGGCGATTTTCGACAAAACGAAATTAAATTATTTTAACGCGCATTATATCCGCGAAATGGCTCCGGCGAAATTCGCGCGAATATCGGAAAGCTGGATTAGAAAAGCGATTCAAAATCCGTGGAAGAATCCGGCGCTTGAAAACGCGATAACAAGCGGCGAAATCGCCGGATTATTACAGGCGCGTTGCGAGAAGCTGTCCGACATACCGGAAAAATTGGACTTTTTTGATAATTTACCCGAATATGATATAGCGTTTTTCACGAATAAGAAATCAAAAACCAATCCTGAAATTTGCGTGAAAATGTTACGGGCGGCGATTCCGGCTCTGGAAAAAATAGATAAAAATAACTGGACGGTTGAAAATATTCATGACGGGTTATTTAATTTAATCCCGGATTTAGGCGTGAAAAACGCGACGCTGTTATGGCCGGTTCGTATCGCGGCGGCGGGGAAATTAGTCACGCCGGGCGGCGCGGTTGAAATCTGTCATATTCTGGGCAAGACGGAAACATTACGGCGGTTAAATATCGGACTGGAAAAATTATTAAAATAATTAAATTATTAAAATAAAAACGCGAAAATATATTAAAATAAAATAATATTAATAATATTAAATATTAAAGAGGCGAAACTGGGAAAGAAAGGACCTGATTCCCATGAGCAAAATAACCATCCCGGAAGATTATCGAATGCCCCTGACGAATAACGAACTGCAACGGGCGATTGAGTTAATTCACACGGAATTTCAACGAAATCTGACGGTAAGATTAAATTTACACCGCGTATCGGCGCCGCTGTTCGTGGACGGCGACACGGGTATTAATGACGATTTGAACGGCGTGGAGCGTCCCGTGGCGTTTCATATCCCGGATGTAGGCGCCAACGGCGAAGTCGTACAGTCTCTCGCCAAGTGGAAAAGATTGGCGTTGAAACGCTATGAATTTAAACTCGGCACGGGATTATATACGGATATGAACGCGATCCGGCGCGATGAAATCGTGGATAATCTGCATTCGATTTATGTCGATCAGTGGGACTGGGAAAAGCATATTGACCCGGAAAACCGTGACGAGCAGTATTTAAAAGACACGGTTCGTGAAATCGTGGGTTGCATTTGCGACACCGCGACGGCGTTGCGCAATGAATATCCGGTATTAAATTTCCGTCCTGATCGTGACGTGTATTTCATCACGACGCAGGAACTGGAAGACAGATTCCCCGGTAAGAGTTCTTTAGAGCGTGAAAATGAGATTTGCAGATTACACAGAACCGTGTTTTTAATGCAAATCGGCAAGAAATTAAAATCCGGCGCCCGTCACGACGGACGCGCCCCCGATTATGACGACTGGAATTTAAACGGAGATATACTCATGTGGAATCCGGTATTAAAACGATCGTTTGAAGTTTCGTCTATGGGGATTCGCGTGGACGCGGAAGCGTTAGATCGACAATTAACCGAGGCCGGCTGTGACGACAGACGGGTTCTGCCGTTCCACAGAATGCTGTTAAGCGGCGAACTGCCACAGTCTATCGGCGGCGGAATCGGACAGTCCCGTCTCTGTATGTTATTGCTGGAAGCCTGTCACATCGGCGAAGTACAGGCGAGTTTATGGGACGCCGATACTATAGCGGCGTGTGAGGCCGCCGGCGTTACGTTATTATAATTATAAATAATAATTATTATAATAATTAATAAATATAAAAATATTACGGGATTAAAAAAACCGGCTCCCGCCGGTTTTTTTATCAGGATAAATATAATAAATATTATATTTAAATATTAGCTCGCGTTTCGGCGCGATTCATGAAAAACGCGATAAAAAATCCGGCGACGGCGCATAAAACGGAAAATAAAATCTCGCGGGCGTTCGTATAGTCGGACGGATTCACTGGAATCATGGAGACCGTGGACGCCGTGACAATGCCAAGAATACCGTGAAACGCGGCGGCGTGATATTTTTGAAACAGCCATGTGATCACACGCGCCATAGATAAAACGGAAATCCCCATGCCGATTAAAAAAGTTATGAATACGGGAATATTAAAATTTAAAAGATTTTGTAATAACGGTTGATAAAAGCCCAGCGCGATTAAAATGCCGGATGAAGTCAGACCGGGGATAATAATCCCCAAGCCGCATAAAATCCCGCAAAAGAGATACGCGATGAAGCCGGGCGACGCGATTTCCCGTGAAAAATGACGGAAAGCGTATAACACGCCGAAGATGAAAAAAAGGCATATAAAAAAGCTCATCCACGCGGATACAGGTCGTCCGTTTTTGCCCGCTTCCTGAAACAGCGCGGGCATGGTTCCGGCGATTAGACCGATAAACAGCCACGCGCTGACGGTCATAGACACATCGGTCATGACGGCTAATCCGCGGGCGATTCCCAAAAAGCCAATCA
>CAJOFP010000113.1 GCA_905233795.1 uncultured Oscillibacter sp.
CGACGCCGTCAATTCCGTGACGAACGTGCGGACGCCTAATTGCAATATCGCCAGATAGACCGCGAAATTCAAAGATTTGTCAAAGCACCACCAGACGTAATTTTCACTTTCGGAAATATTCCCGGCGGCGACAAAATACGGCTTGCCGATAATCGCCAAGATAATCCCGAAAAATACAGTCATTAAAATCGCCGTACAGACCATATTTTCATTGAAAATCGAGAAGAAACCGGGCATTTCCATATCGCCGACTTTTTTGGGCTTTTTCCCGTCTTTCGGGGCGAATAATTTTTCCGCCAAGAAAGAGCCGAGACGAATGCCAAACATCTGTTGATGGGCGATAGCGAATCCCGCGCCGTCGGACAATTCCTGCATGGGTTTAATCGTCAAATTCGCGCCGACAGCCCAGTAAGCGCCCAATAAAATTGACATGACAATCATCATGGGCCAAGACACCGTCGCGCCGTCGCCCGCTAACCGCGGCAACGCGAAAATTAACAGCCATAACGCCGTCGCCGCCTGTTGGACCTGTACATGGCCGGTCGTGAATAACGCCCGGCATTTCGTGATTTTATTAAATCTTACCAATACAATATTAAAAATAAACGCGATTAATAACAATAACATCGTATCGGCGAAGCTCTTGCCGATGGCGTCCATAGCGTCCTGCACGGCGTTCTGTCCGTAATACGGATCAGTCACGACAGCCGTCAGATTAAATCTTTCGCGCAGACCGGCGAGAATCGGCCGGAATGTACTGGTCAGACCGGCGGAACCGGCGTTTAAAATCAGCATGCCGATAATGGCTTTGAGCGTACCCGCCAGCGTGTCATACCATTTCTTTCCCATGAGCGTATAGCCCAACAGGGTCAAAAAGCCGACCATATACGGCGCTTTCTGCAAAACATAAGTAGCGAAGAAACGCCAGATCGCTAATAATATATCCAATATAATCATAAAATAAACCCTTTCATGATTGATTACTATTATAATTTATATTTTATATTTTTACAAGCGCTTTTTTATAAAATCCCGAACCTCTCCCCCTGTCCCCCTCCCCTTATAAAGGGAGGGGGAACGTAATTTTTAGATTTTCGTCCCAAAATATCCCGCAATCCCAATTTAAAACGAAATTTTTTCGTTTTTCGTCCCCCCTCTCCTTTTTAGGAGAGGGGGACAGGGGGTGAGGTTCTATTTATCTAAAAAAGGGGTAAGATATTAAATATTATATTTTATATTAATCGTCATCTTCCTGCGGGGGATTGTCGGCCTCGGCTTTTAAAATATCCTCCGGGGTATTGGCTTCCTGTAACGCGTCTAACAGGGGATAATTCGTGAACACTTCCATTAAAGCCGCCATATTATCCAAATGCTCATTCGGATCGTTGGCGACAAGCGTGAAAAATAATTTGGCGTGTTTCTTTTCGCCGTCCTCGTCCTCGCCGAAGTCCACGACATCTTTTACGCGTAAAAATCCCACAGCCGTTTTCAACGCGCCCACGGCGTTTTCCTGCGTATGCGGCATGGCTACTTCATGATCATAGACCATATAAGGGCCGTATTTCTCAATGCAGGCGACAATCTGTTTATAATAATCCGGTTCGACATAGCCGGTCTTAATCAGCGACTCCGTACTGAGTTTGACGCCCTCCTGCCATGAATCCACATGATCCACGAATTTATAATGCCCGCGTTCGACAATCTTTTGCAAAATGCTGTTCGCCATGTTTCACCCTCCTTGCGGATTGAACCTCTCCCCTGTCCCCTCCCCTTATAAGGGGAGGGGAACTTGAAACGAAACATTTCACTTTATGTCCCCCCTCTCCTTTTTAGGAGAGGGGGACAGGGGGTGAGGTTCAAAATTTAACTTGTGTTTCGCGCAATATTATATAAATTAATCAAATTACAGGCAAGAGCGATACGGGATATTCTGCGGAGCCTCGAAACAATCGTCAAAGCCTCTCGGATGATGATAGTAAATTTTATCTTTATCCAGCGGCCATGTATACTTGCCGCCGACCTGCCAGAAGAACGGATGGAATTTATATTCATTCCGGTCTTTCTTGAAGTCATATAATAATTTAATCTCTTCGCAATCGGCTTGGAAGTTCGTCCAGACATCCCAGTGAATGGGAATCACGACTTTGCAACGCAAATTTTCCGCCATACGCAAGACATCAATGGAAGTCATTTTGTCCTGCATACCAATCGGATTTTCGCCGAACGAGCCAAACGCTACGTCTATATCATAATCTTTGCCGTGTTTGGCGAAATAAATCGAGAAATGCGAATCGCCCGAATGATAAATATTTCCGCCGGGGGTCTTGACTAAATAATTCACGGCTTTTTCGTCCATATCCGTGGGACATTTGCCGGTAAGCTCTTCCCGATCCGGGCCGGTTGAATCCGTCGTGACGATACAAGTCCGGTCAAAGCTGTCTAAGCATACTATTTCAATATCTTTGATTTTGATAATATCTCCCGGCTTGACAATCTTGCATCTCTCTTCCGGCACGCCCCATTTAATCCACGTTTCCACGGATTTCAAAGGCCCGATAAACGGCACGGGGATTTCATTCCCGTTCTCATCCGTCGTCGTCATACCGCTTTGCAATACATGCGCCGCCCATTCCGCCGACATATGATCCTGATGATAATGCGTCGCCAGAACCGCGTCAACCTGCTTGAAAGCGAACGGATCAATCACAAACGGCACATTACGCAAATTGGGCTGCATTTTGCGTCCGCCGCACATATTCGCCATCTGATGTCCGACCGCCATTTTGCCGTTGCCGTGTGTGCGTTTGCCGTTGCCGCACCATAAATCAATCGTGATATTCGCGCCGCCGGGGGTCTTGAACCAGATACCCGTGCAGCCCAGCCACCACATAGCGACATTGCCCGGCTGTACGACTTCGTTTTCAATATCCTCGACCAGCCAAGTCCCCCACTCCGGGAACGTGGACATGATCCATTTTTCCCGCGTCATTTCCGAAATTTTACTCATGTTTTCTACTTTCCTCCTTTTCCCTTACGGCATTTTAAAATATTAAAAAAATATAATTATAATATAATTATAAAAATATTTTAAAAATATTAAAATATCCCGTCCGCAATCACATTTTAACGCTTTTTCCCTTGTCAGTTCCCTTTTTATTGCGATTTTTATTTTATCAAAAACGCTGATTTTTTCAACCGTAATTTATGTTCGTTTTATATTTTTATGTTCGATTTAAACGCTTACAAGTTCGTTTTTGTGCAAAATCACTAAAACCTTTTTTACTTGTATTTTCCCGCGATTTTCCCGCCCGTTCACAAATCCGTAACAAAATATCACGCCTTGTGATTGCTTTATCAAAGCAAATATGGCAAAATGACGAATTTTTTCACGCTAAAAAATCGCGTTCCGCCTCTTGCAAATTGATTTCCCGCGCCGTATAATTTAAATTATCAAAGCGAACAGATTTTCCATTTCAAGTTCTTTTCTATCCGCGTTTGTTCGCTTTCTAATTCATATTGCGTAAAATCCCCGGAGATTTTATAGAAAAAACGACGATTTTTGATTATATTTTTATTATTTTTATCTTTTTAAAATCAAAAACCCTTCCCCCTGTCCCCCTTCCCTTTCAGGGACGGGGGAACGTGAAATTGAAAAAGTCCCCCCTGAAAGGGGGGATTTAGGGGGGTTTTATTTCTTAAAAATTTTAATTTTAAAAACGGAGGCTGTTTCTATGAAAGTCGAAAAAAAAGTGATTTCCAATCTTGAGAAATGCTATGCCATGTCGGAGTTAAACCATCAGGGGAAACGCTATTTTTTAGTGGCGGCGGAAAAGAATAATCCGTGCTATTTATTCTCCGAAAGCGGCGAAAAATTAGACACCGTCTGGACGGGCCCCGGCGGCGTCATGACCATGACGCAAGTCCCCGGCTCTGACGGACAATTCCTGTCCACGCGCAAATTTTATTCCCCCAACGATTCCCGCGACGCGAGTATTGTGATTGCCACGCCCAAGACTTCCGTCGATATGGGACTGAAAAAAGACGGCTTCGGACTGGAATTTAACGAACGTATAGACTGGGAAATCCGTACTCTTTGCGACGCGCCGTTTGTCCACCGTTTCGGGATTTTAAATCGCAACGGCGTCAATTATTTATTCGTATGCTGTTTAAAATCCGGGCATGAGTATAAAAACGACTGGCGTTTTCCCGGCGAATGCTTCGCGGCTGTCCTGCCCGACGATCTGTCCGAATTTGACAAAGATCATCAGTTACATCTCAAGAAAATCAAATCCGGCTTATTACGCAATCACGGTTATTGTAAAATCAGCTGGAACGGTCATGACGCGGCGTTAATCGGCTGTGAACACCGTCAAATCTGCTCCATCCCCGCGAGTGATTCCGTATTGCTCGACTTCGACGGCGACGGCAAGCCCGAACTGGGAACCATCAGCCCGTTCCACGGCAATTCTTTAACCATTTATCACTTAGACGAATTTGGAAATTATATACCCTGCTGGAAACTCCCCGACCCGGAATCCGAGACCGAAATGCTTCACGCGACTTGGGCGGGCAATTTGTTAAACAAGCCGACTTGGGTTGTCGGCTGGCGCAAAGGCACGCGCAAGACAATCGCAATCACATTCGAGAACGGCGCGTATCAGACGCAAGTCATCGACGAGAACACCGGTTGCGCGAACGTCCTGCACTTTGTCAATTCCGCCGGACAAGACGTAATTGTCGCCACCAACCGCGAAATCGACGAAGCCGCCATGTATACTTTTTCAGAATAATATATAATATAAATAATATAAAATCCTATTGCTTTTTTTCAGAACCTCACCCCCTGTCCCCCTCTCCTAAGTAGGAGAGGGGGGACGAAATAATAAAAATTCCGTCTGAAATATCATATTTTATCCATATTTTACGCCGGAAATCTAAAAATTTAGTTCCCCCTCTCCTTTTTAGGAGAGGGGGACAGGGGGTGAGGTTCATATTCCAAAAAATAAAATGATTTCAGTTCTTGAAAGGAGTGGCGCCTGTATGCTCACTGTATTGGATGGGCTTCGGAATGTGAATTTGATAACGGTTCTGTTTCGCATGATATGCGCCGTGTTATGCGGCGGCGCGATAGGTCTGGAACGGTCTTACAAGAACCGTCCCGCCGGGGTGCGGACGCATATTTTAATCTGTATCGGCGGAACAGTCGCGTCCGTGACGGGATTATATTTATATTTAAACGCGCATTTGCCTACGGATGTAGCGCGGCTGGGGGCTCAAGTCGTATCGGGTCTGGGCTTTATCGGCGCGGGGACGATTGTGGTCACGCATAAACAGACGATTAAAGGCTTGACGACGGCGGCGGGACTTTGGGCGTCGGGCATTATCGGACTGGCGATTGGCGCGGGATTTTATGAAGGCGCGGTCATCGCGGCGATTTTAGTATTATTTACGGAATTTGGATTCACGCGAGTGGGAAAGCGCGTCAAATATATGCCGGAATTTCGCATGATATTGCGATATAAAAATAAAAACGCGCTGGATCAGGCTTTGAGACGCTGTAAAGATAATAAAATAATCATTAAAGACCTGCAAATCGCCGGTTCGGATACGGCTGAGGGCGAGACGGAATATACGGCGGTATTGGCGTTACGGCAGGGCGCGGATTTGAATCAAGAGGATTTAGTCGCCGCGATTCGTGATTTCCCGGATATTTTAGAGGCCGAAATCGTACATGAAAACGCGTATTAATTTTAATTAATTTTATTAAATATTTTTAGATTAGTATTTATATAAAATTTTTTATATGCTATAATAACGCGATTTTGAGAGTTGATAAA
>CAJOFP010000114.1 GCA_905233795.1 uncultured Oscillibacter sp.
TATAAAAATTTTTCCGTCTATTCCCGTTTATTCAAGTTTATTCAATCTATGACAGGCAATAACGCTTCACGGGCAATCCATATGCCGAGCCGGACGCCCTCTTGAAATATCGCGTCATATTCAGCGGAATTTACTTCCGCCCGGTCATTGCTAAACGTCTCAAACGCTTTGATTTGATTTTCGTCAAGCATATCTTCAAAAATTTTATGTGAATCCGACGATTTTTGTAGCGCCTCATGATAACCGGGCGTCCGGCGCAGTCGTTCCCCCATACGATTATCTTCGATATACGCCATAAGGCTTTTTAAATATCCGTTCATGCTATTTTCCCCTGATTAAATTATTATTTATTATTTTATTATATTTATATGTACGATCCGGCATGTCACGACGATACTATAACATGCCGTAACGTGCATGTCAATAGGAAAGAGGAAAAAAATGTCGCTTTCTGAAAAATTATTGCAATTACGAATGGAAAGACATTTGAAACAGCAGGATATAGTGAATCAATTAGGCGTCGCCTTGCGTTCTTATCAATATTATGAACATGGGGAACGGGAACCGCCTTTAACTGTCTTGATTGCAATCGCCGATTTTTACGGCGTTACGTTAGATGAATTGGTAGACCGCGAAACGCCGGAAAAAGAGAAAAAAACGGAGGGATAAAAAATATGCGTATGTTTCTTGCTATTTTAATCTGTAAATTGGGATATTTTATCGGTAAAATCGGAAAAGGGAGTTCCATGCCCGGCAAAATCGCTCTGAAAATCTGCCCGGATATTTTAAAGCGTCTGGAACTGCCGGGCGAGATTATCGCCGTTACGGGATCGAATGGGAAAACGTCCGTCACGGAAATGATCGCCGCGATTTTACGCGCCGACGGGAAAAATATAATTTATAATCAAGAGGGCTCGAACCAGACGGAGGGCGTCACGACGCTGTTATTGAATCACGCGGACTGGAACGGACGCGTAAAAGCGGATATATTGTTATTAGAATCTGACGAACGATACGCCGCCAAGACTTTCAAGTATTTTCACCCCACGCGCTTTGTCGTGACGAATTTATACCGGGATCAGCTGACGCGCAACGGACACCCGGAATCGGTTTATAATGCGTTGTCGGCGGCGTTAAGCGATATTAATATGGAATTGATATTAAACGCCGATGATCCGTTGTCGTCCTGTTTCGGACGCGGACGGCGGGAAAATAATATTTATTTCGGCTTGGACAAGTGCGATATTTCGTCGGACAAGCCGACCGGCGTTTATCACGACGGCGCGTATTGTCCCGTGTGCGGACATAAAATGAAATACAGCTACGCGCATTATAATCATATTGGCGCGTATTCGTGCGAAAACTGCGGTCACGCCAAACACGCAACGGATTTCACCGGGACAAGTCTTGATTTGAAAAACGGCGTTTTGGAATTGGATAATAAAATTAAAATCTCTCTGGCGTTTCGGAGTATCTATCATGTATATAATATTTTAGCGGCTTACGCGCTTTGTCGGCGGGTAGGCGTAAGCGCGGAAGTGATCGCCAAAGCGATTAATCATTATATGCTCCAAAACGGACGCGTCAAAACTTTCAAATTAGGCGCCCGCGACGGCGTATTATTAACCAGCAAGCACGAAAATTCGATTGCGTATGATACGAATTTAAAATATATCGCCGGACTGGACAAGCCTTGTGTGATTTTGATTATTATAGACGCGGTCAGCCGGAAATATTTCACCAGTGAGACAAGCTGGCTGTGGGATATTGATTTTGATTTGTTAAATCAGGAAAATATTAAAAATATTATATTATCAGGCCGTTATTGCAACGATTTGGCGGAAAGATTTTCTTATACTTCCATTCCGTCTGAAAAATGGCGGGTAATCGAAAGCATACCGGACGCGGCGGCTGAACTGCGCGTGAATAATAATCAAGACGCGAAGCCCGACGATCTTTACGTCATCACCTGCTTTTCAGACCGTGACAAGCTGTTAAAATTGACGGATAAATAAAAATAATAAAATTATAATATTATAATCAAGAAAGGGAAACGCGTCATGAAAGACGTTCAAAATAAAGATTTATTATTCCTGCGTTTCTATCCCGATTTAATGAATTTATACGGCAGTTACGCAAATTTGTACGTCCTGCGCCGACTGACGGAACGTCTGGGATATAATATAAAAATTCTGGAAATCGCGCCGGATGAAAATCCAGACGCGGATGAATTATCAAAAGCGGATTTTATATTCATGGGCGCCGGGACGGAACGCCGCCAGCGTTTCGCCATGCGTGATTTTATACGCTATGCCGATTTGATACGCGATTTGGCGGCGGACGGCGTTCCCATGTTGTTCGCCGGAAACTCTATGGAACTGTGCGGCGAAAGCGTCACGACCGCCGGCGGCGAAGCGTTTGACGGCATCGGTCTTGCGAAATTTAAAACCGTACAGCAATCGCGCCGGATTGTCGGCGATGTGTACGGCTACACGGATTATGTCCGCCATGATTTGGAACCCGCGCCGGAAACGCCGTATCGTATCCCGATAGCGGGCTTTATGAACAAAAGCGGGATTGTAACCGGCGTGGAAACGCCTTTGTTTAACGCGCTGGATATGGGTTTCGGCAACGAACGCGAAAAAGGCCCGGAGGGATTTCGTGAAAATCATGTGATCGGGTCTGAACTGACAGGGCCGCTTTTGGTCAAGAATCCGTATTTATTGGAATGTATCGCCGCCGCGATTCTGAACCGGCGCGGCGTGACGCCCCCGGAAGAATATCCTGTCGATTCATGGGCGGAAAAAGGCTGTGAAATCACGTTGCGCGAACTCGACGCCCGCTGTCATAAACAACGCTGAATCTCCATGTAATAATATAATAATATTAATATTATTATATTATTATCAATTATAATTTATAAAATAGTAATATAGCAATATAATATGCTGATATAAATTTGCGATGAATTTCAGAAAATTTTCGACCTGTGCGGTGAAAAAAGGCAGAGCGAAATACTGCTCATGCGGCAACAGGAGCAGAGGCAGCCGATTTAGTGGTAGAAACGGGAATCATTTTGAAGGAGAGAGAAGCAGCCTTATGCCAGGTATCTGCTTCTTGATTCAGGTACAACGCTGTCAGGGCAGCAAAGCGCCAGCTTCCGTGATAAGACCAGCTCATGCCACGATGCTTTTGACGCTTAGCGACAGTGAGGTCATTTGCCTTTTCAACCGCATTGCTGGAAATGCGAAGCCCAAGCCCCCTGCGTATAGCATAACAAGCGATTACAGGTTCCTTTCTGTGTAAATAGCTGATAAGTTCCTGCCGCTTTTCCTCGGATTTGATACACCCGCAAGGCAATTCCTTCAGGTATTCAATTGCGCCCGTCACATTGCCAACCCAAAGAATGCGCATGAGACCAGCCATGACATTGCGGCGCATATCCCTGTTGGCCTTCCCACTTCTGAGAATCATGCTCAGAAGCTCATAACAGCGCTTTTTCAAATGAAACCAGTCAAGGATAACCTGATGACGGCAAAAGCCAAAGACTTCATCCGCGCAGGTTTTAATTTCCGCGGCTCCGTCTGAAAATATAATTAACTGCCTGTTGGACAGGAATCCGGCGTTGAGGAGAAACGCCAGCGCCTTAATACACAAACTGCGCATATCCTGCGCTGTCAGAATGTAGCGTTTCCCGTTGACCAGGATATGCCCCACTGAGGTGTTTACTGTGGGGCGTTTCTTTGTCCGCCTCTTTTCCGGTCGCTGTGTTTCCTGACTTTTGTCCTCTTTCTTTCTGTGTTCCTTTTGCCGTTTGGATAATACCTCGTCCAAAGAAACCTCTACCACTGCCTCATCCGGCGCTTCCACCTCATAGGGCTTGCTGGATTCTTCCGGTATTTTTTCCCGCCCTTCGCGCCTGTCATTGATTATCTGAACCAGTTCTTCAATACGTCCGTCAATCGCGTTCCCACTTCCGTCCAAATCAGGCGGCAATCCTTCCGGCAAAGCCGCTCCCTCCTGATGAACCCCTGTTTCCGGATCAAATCCCTTCCTTTTCAGAACTTCCTCCGCATACGCCTGTTGATATTCCTCAACTTCTTTTCCATGCCGATCACACAAATCCGTCATTGTCCGAAGTTTGAGCGCCTGCGCCTTTCCTTCCCGATGCAGCAGCATATTCAACGTCCGACATGCTGCCCTGTCCGTGTTCTCAATACAGCCAGTCTCTATGATTGTCACCATCTGCTGGCTCCACAAATGCTCCGTGTTCTTCATACCTTTGCTCACTGCTTTGTGAATGGGAACCATCATTACACCCAGTTCCGATTCCAGCGGACACTCACGTGAAGACAGATTTACACTATCTGTTTTTTTCCCACTTCTGTGAGAAACGCTTCGGCTGCCTGTCTGGACGCTTCATTGCGCGCATGAACCATAGCCTGTTCCAGCGTGTGAAAGGACGCAAGATACCCATTACGGCTGGATACATCAAAAGTATCCACTGTAACATCCGTGTTCACCTGAATGGTCCGTCCAATCCACGTTCCATCCTCTCCCATAATCCGGACTGTTACCTCAATGGCGCCTGGTACAGCCTCAGCACCGGTCGCTGCACTTCCCCCCGCAGGGGTTGACATGCCTGTGTCTTTTTCCTTAATTGTGTCCTTCATTGCCATATAGACCATCTCCATTAGAGTAGTATTCTTCCTGTTCATTATGGCACATTCTCCTGTTATGTCAACCCTTGCTGCCCACTTTCACCGCACAGGTCGAAAATTTTAATAAAAAATCAGGACGGTTTGAAATATGGCGAGAGAATTAAACCCCTGTCAGATCGCGGAACGGAGCTTGATTAAAAAATACCGCAAAGAACTCTGGAAACCGTTTATCTACGCGATTCAGCGTTATGAATTAATCCAGCCGGGGGACAAAATCGCGGTCTGCATATCCGGCGGGAAAGATTCTATGTTAATGGCGAAATTACTGCAGGAATT